>CAYZKE010000076.1:0-4972 GCA_964478505.1 uncultured Loktanella sp. | reverse complement strand
TGGGTGTGATTATGGTCGAGGTCAACGGCCAACGGCTTGAAACCGGTTGGGCAGGGGTGTCGGACGCGGTGCTGGTGATGGACAGCGAAGGCACGATCATCATGGCCACCGAACCGCGCTGGCGGGGTTTGAATGAAGAAGAGGCCCTGGCGCGCCAATCCGCGCCCTCGGCCATCGAGCGCGCCATCCGCGCAACCCAAGGCTGGGGTGCCTTGCCGGCTGATGCGTATTTGCGCGGCGAGGCGGTATTGCGGCGCGAAATGCGGGTGCCGCATCAGGGTTGGCGGATGGTCAGCTATACGACCTATGCCTCGGTACGCGAGCGTGTGAACGGGATTCTCGCGCTCGAGGTCATGGGATTCGCGATCCTTCTGGCGCTCTTGTTCTGGGGCAGTTCACGGCGCACGGCGTCACGTCTGGTTTTCTTCCAGCGCGAGTCAGCAGAGCTTCGCGCATTGAACCGCCGCTTGCAGCGGGAAATCGCCGAGCGCGAGAAGGTCGAAAAGACCTTGCAAGTTGCCGAACAGACCATCGCGCAGTCGTCCAAACTGGCGGCCTTGGGCGAGATGTCGGCAGCCGTGAGCCATGAGTTGAACCAGCCCCTTGCAGCGATGAAAACCTACCTCGCCGGCGCGCGTCTCTTGCTGCAGCGCGACCGCCCCGAAGAGGCGTTGTCATCGTTCCAGCGCATTGACGATCTGCTGGAACGGATGGGGGCGATTACGCGTCAGTTGAAGTCTTACGCCCGCAAGGGGGCAGAGGCGTTTGAGCCAGTAGATACAAGGGCTGCAGTGTCGACCGCGCTTTCCCTGATGGAGCCGCAACTCAAAACGCGGGCGGTCAATATCATCCGCACATTGCCCAACGAACCGGTCATGATTTTGGGCGATCGTCTGCGGCTGGAACAGGTGATTATCAACCTGCTGCGCAATGCGCTGGATGCCACCAAACTATCGGCCAATCCGACCATCGAAATCCTGCTTGCGGCCGGTGATACGGTCAGCCTGCAAATCCGTGACAACGGCGCTGGGATCGAGAATCTCGACGAATTATTCGAGCCTTTTTACACCACCAAACAACCTGGTGATGGGGTGGGTCTTGGGCTTGCCATCTCCTCCGGGATCGTCAACGACTTGGGCGGGCGCCTGACTGCGCGCAATGCAGTTGATGGCGGGGCTATATTCGAGGTGCAACTGCCGACGTTAAGGCAGGATGTCGCCGCGGCAGAGTAAGGAAAAGACCATGAGCAAAGTCATGAAGATTGCGATTGTCGATGACGAGAAAGATATGCGGCAGTCGATTTCACAGTGGTTGGCACTGTCTGGTTTTGACACCGAAACATTCGCCTCTGCAGAAGAGGCGCTGCGGGGTCTGGGCAATGACTATCCCGGCATTGTTGTCAGCGACATCAAGATGCCGGGGATGGACGGCATGCAGTTTCTCAAAAAGCTCAAGGGCGTTGATAGCTCACTGCCTGTGATCATGATCACAGGCCACGGTGACGTGCCCATGGCGGTTGAGGCAATGCGCATTGGTGCATTCGATTTTCTTGAAAAGCCCTTCAACCCCGATCGCATGACCGAACTGGCGAAAAAAGCCACCACTGCACGGCGTTTGACCCTTGATAACCGTGCGCTGCGCCGTGAACTGTCCGATGGTTCCGCGCTGATTAAGAAACTGATCGGCCAGTCGGCCCCTATGGAACGGCTGAAAGAGGATATCCTCGATCTGGGGCAGGCGGACGGGCATGTGCTGGTCGAGGGCGAGACGGGGACCGGCAAAACGCTTGTCGCCCATGCGCTGCATGCGGTGGGGGCGCGGGCCAACAAGAAGTTCGTGCTGCTCAGCTGTTCGGCCTATGACGAAGAGACGCTGGGCCGGATTATCTTTGGCCCTGCCAATGATGACGAACCGATCCCGGCGATGGAAGAAGCGCGCGGTGGCACGCTGGTGCTTGAAGACATCGAGGCGCTGAGCCATTCATTGCAGGCGCGTTTGCTGACCGCGATCAACAATCAGGGAACACCTGCCGAAACCCGCATCGTCGCGATCTGTAACCTGCAAGAACAGGACCAGACCTGCGAAAGCGTCTTGCGGCCCGACCTCTTTTACCGGCTTGCCGCCTTGCGCATCACAGTGCCGCCCCTGCGCCAGCGTGGCGAGGATATCCTGACGCTCTTTACCCGTCTGGGCGAGCAGTTCGCCGATGAATACGGCTGCGATGCACCCGAGGTCAGCGCGCAGGAGGCAGCACAGCTTTTGCAGGCCCCGTGGCCAGGCAATGTGCGCCAGCTGATCAACGTGGCCGAACGCGCAGTGCTCCAGAACCGCCGTGGCTCGGGCTCGATTGCGTCGCTTTTGATGGCGGACACGGATGAAACCAAACCCGCAATGACAACTGAAGGCAAACCGCTCAAGGAGTTTGTCGAAGCGTTCGAGCGGATGCTGATCGACAACACCATGCGGCGGCACAAGGGGTCGATCGTGGCGGTGATGGACGAGCTTTGCCTGCCGCGCCGGACGCTGAACGAGAAGATGGCAAAGTACGGGCTACAACGGTCTGATTATCTTTGATGCACGGGTCAAGTCCTTAGGACCGCTTCCACCGATTGTGCCAGTCAAGGTCAGCGAAACAGGGTCCCTTCACGGCCTCTGACATCTTGATGTCGTTGTGTTTGGTATTCCACTCCAAAAGCTTAACATGCCCTTGCTCATCAATGGCAATGTCCCACCCGATGCAATCTACATATGGAAAACGGTTGTGCAGTCGGGCGACAAGCTGAGTGGCGTCTTTGAATGCTGGCAACTTTCGTCCGGCAAAAACCTCGCCAGTGTCGGGGTGAGCAGATACTGATGTCCAGTCCGGCATGTATCCACGCTCATCAAGAATACCTTCTTTGGGGTCACAGTTTATGCGCAAATGCGTTTTTGACCTGATAAGGCGGTCGTTCGAGCGGCCGATCCGCAGGTAGGCAGCTCTGACAGTGGCTTCGCCATAGCTGTTCATTGCAGTCGTTAGTCTAAGGGTTGCCGTCGCAAGAGGAGATAAGTGCGCAAGTAGATCATGCTGGCGTACGCACGTTTGAAAAATGCCATCCGGCTGTTCTTTGAGCCATTCGACGCTAAAATCACGTCTTGTGAGGAAGGTAATGCCTTTACCGCTGCTACTTCGATCAACCTTAAACACAACACTGTTAGAGTCGGCGAACAGGTGTTTTTCGACATTTTCAAGTGGAATCATGTTCGCTTCAGGCGTGGTCAGCCGACCTTCTGTCCAGTTCGCGATGTCTGGGAGGTGTTCATACCCCATGAGCCGACCCAGCATTCCCCGCATATCGGATAAGGTGTAAGACGAAGGCGACACAATGTATTTCTTATAGTAGCTGTCTGGTATCCAGCCCTCTTTGAAGCTGCCGGATATCGTGGAATACAGATACAGATAAGGGGCGAAGAAACGTGACCCCAACACGTCGTTGGCGTAAGCATCGCACAGCTTGCGATCTTGCCGTGTTGGCGCCTGTTTTAGTCTGCCGAGGATGCGAAGTGGCTGCCTGTTGAGTTTATAGACATCTTTGTGTGGGCCGAAGCGGGAGAGGAAATTCATCGACAAGGACCTAAGCTCACTCTGTTGTTTCAATCCTATGCGGGTACGGCAAACGCGCTTGCAACAAAAGTTACTTTTCGCGCCCGGTGATAAATTGCCATTGTAATTATTCCACTTCCTCCCTTATGTATTGGTTACGGATGCTCGCGCGACAGTTGCGCGGTGACAGCCGATAGAGATTCTCTGTTTTTGTTTTTTGACCACACATCAAAACAAGACAGCTGATTTGATCCCCCGGGGTCAGGAGAACGCCACGGATCGTGCGACAACGCCGACTGGGCCATGAACGGGCCGCGCTTTTGCGGGGTCGGAGAAGAAACGCGATGCAAAGCGCGCACAACATGAGGCACGATGCAGCCGCCCCAAGGGGCGCTGGCACAGCCCGCGCGCAGATCGCCTTAATCAGACATGTAACACGGAGCCCGGCACCCCCAGGGGCGCCACCGCGGTTATGTGCGAACGGACAAAATGCCAAAGAAAATGCTAATAGATGCCACACACGCGGAAGAAACCCGCGTTGTTGTGGTCGACGGAAACAAAGTCGAAGAATTTGATTTTGAAAGCCAGTTCAAGCGCCAGCTTGCCGGCAACATCTACCTCGCAAAGGTAACACGGGTTGAACCATCGCTGCAGGCAGCGTTTGTAGACTATGGCGGTAATCGCCATGGTTTTCTTGCGTTCTCGGAGATCCATCCCGATTACTACCAGATCCCGATTGCGGACCGCGAAGCGCTGATCGCCGAGGAAAAAGCCTATGCCGAGAGCCTGAAAGCCGAAGCAGAGGCCGAGGAAGAAAAGCCAAAACCGACGCGCCGTCGCCGCAGCAGATCGGCCGCCGCTAAAACCGCCAGCGATGACGCGGTCATCACATCCGAAGTTGAAACCGACGAGGAAGAGACCTCGGGCGATATCGCGGGCATGGAAACCATTGATCTCGGAGACAGCGAAGAGGGCAGCTCACCTATGGAGCTGGTCGGTGAGACGCCTGTCGATACGCCTGCCGCTGACGAAGACCTCGATGAAGACGAGGATGGTGACCGCGCAGACGCAGAGAGCAAAGACGACACCATCGAGAGCGTTGCCGAAGAGGACGACACGGACGAGGTGCGCCCTGTGCGCAAGCCACGCCCCAAGCGCTATAAAATTCAAGAGGTTATCAAGGTTCGCCAGATCCTTTTGATTCAGGTGGTGAAAGAGGAGCGCGGCAATAAGGGTGCGGCGCTGACTACCTACCTTTCGCTGGCGGGCCGCTATTGTGTGCTGATGCCCAACACCGCGCGCGGTGGCGGCATCAGCCGCAAGATCACCAATGCTGCCGACCGCAAGAAGCTGAAAGAAATCGCCAATGACATGACCGTGCCTGAAGGC
>CAYZKE010000075.1:0-10384 GCA_964478505.1 uncultured Loktanella sp. | reverse complement strand
CATGTTGACAGCAGAGGCTTTCAAGCTGCTCTCGAAGCTATCGAGGAAATCGGTTTCATAGACCGCCGAACTGAGCCCCGCAGTGATCGATGCATCAATTCCGTGCTCGACCAGATTTGCAAAGGTCAGGTTGTCACCAAAACCGATGGATTCATCGGCCCAGGCCATCCCCTCCCAGTCACCGTCAAGGGTGGCGAGATTGATCTTTGCTGTCAAACCAGCCGAGAGCGCAGAGAAACTAGCCTGGCCAAGAATCTCACCCATGTCGATGTCACCGGCGACAGCGCCATCAATCACACCGACGATCGTGCTCGCGGCCATCGCATTCACCGCTGTTCCAAGTGCGGTCAGTTGTGTGGCAGCACCTGTTCCTGTCGTCAGGGCAACACCGGCGACGCCGTGCAAATTTCCGGCGATGTTGAGGAAACCGCTCAGGTCCACGCCCTGTGTCACCACTATCGTCAGCAGTGCCTTGAACGCGGGGCTCAGGGCTTGTTCTTTTTCATAGAAGCTATAGCTGACCAGTTCGATCGGCTCATTGATCGTGCTCTCGCGGCTCAGGACGCCCGCCAGATAGGCGTATTCGGCACCATCCGCGCCTGTGGGCAGGGAAACCTGCCGCACGAGGAACTCCCCCTCTTCGGACCATTCCCCGCCCTCACGCCAGTGCGGATCGTCGCCGGTTGCTTCCTCATCTGTTGCCGCAGCGTCAGCGGAGTTGCCCAGATAAGCGTCTGCGATGTTCATCCGCCCGCTGTCTGCGCTCTCGGCCACCCAGCCGCCGGTTTGCATGCTGTCGATCAGTGGATTGCGTACGCCGGCCAGAACGATCTGCGAGGTGATGTCGAAATTGACGCCGCCTGCCGCTTCAATCGCGTTGAATGTGACGTTTTCGGTCAGATCCTCGGACCGGATATCGGTCATGATGACACCGTTGTCTTTATGCTCGACAAGGAAGTCATACTCGACGTTGATCGCAGCCAGCAGATAAGTCGTGCCGGTGACCTGCGTGACAAATTCGCCGCCAGCGTTGAAATCCACGGCGGTCAGCGTCAGGTCTGCGCCGGAATTGATACCGATGTCACCTGCCGTATTGGCGACCGCGCCCACGCTATCGGTCACAAGGGACCGTTTGTCGCGAGAATTGGTGATCAGCCCGCCCAAGTACGACGTATTTCTGTAGCTTGATTTGGCCCGTATATCCGTCGGCGCCGTAAAGGTCGTGCTGCCGTTGACCGAAACAAGCGACAGTTGTCCCGGTGCCAGATCGCTATTGGCGACGCCGGGTATCGTAAAGCGGCTGCCTTCGACAAGGATGTTGCGGGCCGCGACCCCGGTAATGGAAGCCCCGGTGATCGATGTCGTCCGGTTGGTCACGTTCAAGGTCTGAGACCGCGTGGTTTTCTTGCGAATGATGTTTCCGCTTTTGCGTGCATAATCGCGGAAGTACACATCTGTGACAGCGGCAAGAACCACATCGCCGTCTTGCGCGATCAGGCCGACATTGCCGCCTGCAGTGACACTCGCACCTTCCAGCACGATGTCATTTTGCCCCGGTACATTGCCCGAAGATAGAATGGTGATGTCACCTTCGGCACTCAGGCTGGTGGTGAGGTGATCAAAGCGTTCGATCCGGTTGCGGTTCGAGCCGCTTGTCCTGCCCCTCTCGGATGCCAGCGCCAAGGCCCCGATCATAATATCGCCACCGGCCAGAAGAGTGATATTGTCTCCTGCGGTTATTTGCGCACCGGCTGTTGTGATGGAGTCGCGCGCTGTCAGCACAATGGTGCTGCCCGCCGCAAAAGTCGCCGGTTGCAGTGCACGGTCTTCGCGGTCGGTCCAGCTCGCGCCGCGTAGAAGCGGCAATCTGACCAATGTGATGCCCTGCGGGGTCACGACAGTCCGCGCATCCGTGACGATTTCAATGTTGTTGCCGATCACGGCGATGTTTTCAGCCGAGATTGTCCCGCCGGACGAGCGGAAGGTATCGCGGACCGCGATGCTGATCGCGTCAGTGGCCCGGATGTTGCCGGAGTTGTCAAAATTGCCAGTATTAAAGTTCACGTTCCGACCGGTGATCATCGCACCGCTCAGACCCGCAAAGCGAATTTCTGGATTGGCGAGGTAGACCTTGGGCGCCAGCACCGTTTCACCGTTAATTACGGTTTCTTCCAGCCAGATGATATCGCTGGTCAGCGCGCCGATCTGGTCGGGGGTCAGGGCCACCCCGGGTGTAAGATCAAGGTTTTCAAGCGCATTGATCGCGTTGTTATACATCGCCTCAATCTGTGCGCGTTCATCAATGCCGGTGGTCAGGATCAGCTGACCAAGCAATTCTTGCAATTGCTTGCGGATCAGTTGCACTTCTGCGTAGGCATCGCCAAAGCGTTTCAGTTCCGGGTCGTACTGGATCGCGTCCAGAAAGTAATCGGACGAGACGAACTGATCCAGATCCACAAATTCCGGGCGTGTTTCGACAAGAAACGCGGCTTCCGGGTCCTGGTTCACGACCATCAGGTCCGGATTGCCGATGGATGCGACATCAACAGTGCTGAGGTCGGTATTTGTTGTCCCAGTCAAATCTTCTGGTGCAGCCAGCGCCGTCGTTGCGCCGTTCACAACATATCCCGCGATGGCAGTGCCATTGATCGCACCGCCAGCTTCGATGACGCCAAAATCCGCACCGATAAACTCAAGGCTGCCAACACCGTTATCGCGGTAGTAGTTCTGCCCGATGTTGGTCAGGCTTCCGCCTGCAATCGTAATGTTGCCAAAGGCCGAAATGGTGCTGTAGGCATTCGTCGCGGCATCGGCGTTGATCACAATGTTTCCAGCCGAAATGATCCGGGATGCATCATTTGCATAGCTGATCGCGTCACCGGCAAAGAGATCTTCATAACAGGTGTCGGCTTCGCAGACCGCGTCGTTCTCATCGCCGTCGGTGCGCACGCCATCGGCCAGTTCCGGTCCGATCTCGTCTCGCAAATTTCCAAAGCTGACCGCGGAAATGCCGATGTCACCGGTAATCGTCTCAACCACACCACCAAACTGGTTGGTGAAGGCGAGCGCGCGGGCGTTGCTGTCGCCACGGATCGTCACATCGCCATTGGCGACAATGCTGCCACCATTGTTAAAAATCGATTGATCGCTGCGCAGGGTGACGCCCGTGTCGCCGAACATCAGCCCCGCGTTCGTCAGATCAAGACTGGTCGTGACCAGCAAGCCCCCGTCGGTTGAGGCAAGCGTGCCAAAGTTCAGCAGACTCTCGGCTTCAATCTCGGCTGTTTCAACCGAAACAACATCAGCGCCACTGGCGACACGAAAGACATGGGCAATGTCAAAATCAAAACGGGTTGCGGCAATCTCGGCACCTGCGCCGATATCAAGGTCGCCACCAGTGGTCAGGATGGCCGCGCTTTCGGCAACCAGATTTGCATTCGCGGCCAGCACCAGATCATCGGCGCTCGTAACATCGATCTCTTGCGCGACCACATTGCCCTGCACCTCAACACGGTCGCTGCTGCGCACCTCGATATTCTGGCTGGCGGTTGCGTTGTTCATCACCAAACGGCCATCAGCGGTGATCATCATTCCACCCGCATTGGCCGCCATGTTCTGTGGCGCACGCACGCCAACCCCGTCCTCTGTTGATGTGATGGTGATGGCATTGGCAAACATGCCACCCAGTGCGGTGGAATCGATGGCCAATGCAGGGGCCGTGGACCCGTCGCTTGCCTTCTCGGTCACTTCGCCCGTCGCATAAAGCACATCATTGCGGCCCGCCACGATACGAATGCGTTGTCCGCTGACGACACCGCCCACCATGATCTGACGCGAAATCAGATCGAAGGTGGTTGTATCCGAGGCATCAAGACCCCCGGTCCCGATCTGGATGGCACCCCTGTCAACCGAAAACCCAGTCAAGGCGCCGGCTTCGACTGTCGGCGTGCCTGTCGTCAGTGTGCCACGGTTGGTATTGATAAAACCGCACCCGTCGCAGGTGATCCCGTTAGGATTGGCAACGATGACATCAGCCTGTTGGCCGGCGACCTCTAAAAACCCGTTCAAAACTGATGGGTTTGTCGATGTGACCTCATTGAGGATGATACTTGCCGCACCGCCGGACAGATTACTGTTACCCTGCACTTGCCCTGCA
This sequence comes from uncultured Loktanella sp., assembly GCA_964478505.1. Taxonomy (GTDB): domain Bacteria; phylum Pseudomonadota; class Alphaproteobacteria; order Rhodobacterales; family Rhodobacteraceae; genus Yoonia. The sequence goes on along the minus strand of CAYZKE010000075.1, from coordinate 6,228 downwards.
AGATCTGTCAGGATCGTGTTGCTGTCGGCGTTGTTCAGGATCGCACCGCCAGGCCCGACACCAAATTCGGTATAGGTATTGTGCGACAGCCCGTTCGCACCAGGCGTTGCGATCATAACCATCGGCGTGCCATTTGGCGCCTCAATGACGAGCGGGCCGTTGCCATCGGCAACGATCGACTGCGCCAGCAACGGCTGTGTGCTGATCAAAGTCATGCACAGCACAGAAACCGCGTTCTTTGCATATGTCTTCAATGTGCGTGCCATATTATCATCACCTTAAAATCGGGCTGAAAGAGAAACAACGAAAATACCATCAGGGTCGAGAACGGGCGAAAGCGCCGAGGTTGTTTCCTCGTCGATCTCGATCAACCGCTGCCATGCCACATCAAACGAAAAAAGACCGCCCACGGTCCGCATACCAATGGCGCCCCCTGACAAGGCCTTGCCCGCGCCCGAGCGATCAAAATCCACAACACCGGCGTCCAGCGCACCATAGACCTGAAAGCGCCCCAATTGGCTGGGGAGTTCCAGTTGAGGCGACCAAGCCATATCGTTGCGCCACACGACACCCGTATTGCCCGTGAACAGTCCGACATTCACGGCATCCACCGGTTCCAAATCGGGCCCACCATCGGGGTCGGGCCGTGCAGGTTCGCCCTCATTCGTCCAGCTTTTGACGCCACGCACGGATGATTGCCCACCCAGACCAAAACGATAGGCCCCATAAAGGTCATCGTCACTGAATTGGCCGCGCAATGCGGATGTCAGGCTCAGGGTGCCGATCTCTGGCTGCCACGGCCGGAAATAGCTGATCTCGAAATCACTCAATGAAAACTGCGGGTTCGCCGAGGAAAACGGATCGCCCTTGTCTTCGGCGCCAAAGGCCGAAAGCCCCTGCTCATATCCCAGCCGCGTTGTCAGGCTGCCGCCCCAGACGCTGCGTTCATGTTCAAGATCAAGGCGCGCGCTGGCCAGTGTCCGGCTTGAGGCGTTGATCTCAATTTCTGCAATCCGGTTGACGTTATCGCGGTATTCGACGTTGCCGGACAGTGTTGTCTTGCTAATCTGATTGCGATGCATGACACGGCTCAGGCCGATATCGGCCGTTGTTGTCCAGCCATCGGTGCCAATTGCGGTAATCGGGCCCAAAGTGTCGGTTTCATAGCTGGAATACCGATAGTTTCCCGTCAGCGCCCACCGCCCGTAAGGCAAGCGGAGCGACCCACCAATGGCTTCGGTTCCGGCGCCACCTGTTTCGGGCGAAAACGGGTATTCCTCGGACCCGCGCGACAGGTTGAGCGACCATGTCTCATTCAGCCCCAGCAGATGATCATAGGTCAGATCAATAGTGCCGACATATTCGCCATTGTCCGGTGTTCCACCGTTGTTAGCACCGATCCGCGCGGTCCAAGGCCGCTCGGCCACTGCTGTCACCTCAAGCACAGACTGGCCTTCTTCCGCACCCGCGCTGATCTCCATCGTCGCGGTGTAAGATGGCATCGCGCGGATAATCTCCAATCCTTGCTCGATCTCGCGCAGGTTGGCCGCTTTGCCGCTCAGGTCTGGAAACACAATCGCTTCCCAGAGGGGGCGGTTCTCACCATTAAAGGTGACAGCTGACAATTCACCCTCAACCACCGTGATATCCAGCGACCGATCCGCAATGTTTTGTTCAGGCAGATAGGCGCGGGCGGTAACATAGCCCTTGTCCACATAAAGGAACGTAATCGCCTCTAGCGCGCCATTGATCCCGTCTATGTCCAGGCACTGGCCGCGAAAAGGGGCAAGGGCCATATCGGTCTCGGCAGCACGCAACAGTGTGATGCCCGTCACATCAATCGTATCAATTGGGATGCAATTAACCTGCGCCTGAGCGACACCGGCCAACAAGCCGAAAACGCTACTCAGTGCGGTATAGCAAGAACGGTGAACCAAAGCCTCGATCAATTCTCTTGCTCAGCGCCCTCTGCGAGAATCCGCGCTTCGGTCCACGCGCGCGCCATGGCCTGACCAGCCGCGACCTGTTCAGCACTCAGTTGCGCTTCGATTTCGTCCCGCAGCACGCCCGCATCCGCCAGACCACGCACAACTGCCAAGTTGGCGTAAGAATAGGCCGTGACCGGATCAGGTGTCGCCCCGATCATCAACAGCTTGGCGTATTCAAACATGCCACCTGCATTCCCGAGATCGGCAGATTGCTTCAAATACACGGCAGCCTGCTCAATGTTGCCACTTGCAAGTGCGGCCTGACCCAGCACGTTCATCGCCAGGATGTTGCCCTGATCGGCGGCGCGCTGCCAATATGACAGGGCCCGCGCATCGTCGGCCCCTACCCCGCGACCGGCGCGGTAAGCCAAACCACAGTTCAACTGGCCATCCGCATCGCCCGCGTCGGCAGCTTCGCAGAGCAGTCGGGTGCCTTCTTCATAATCCCGCAGCAGAACGCGCCCTTCGTGATACATCAGGCCAAGGCGGACCTGCGCTTTTGTCGATCCACCCTCAGCGGCGGCAGCATACAAGTTGGCCGCGCGCATCTCGTCTTGCTCGGTACCCAGACCCAATTCAAACAAGCGGCCCAGATAAAACGCGCCTTCGCTGTCGCCTCCTTCATAGGCAGCGGCAAATTCTGTCGCCGCGCCGGATACATCTCCTGCGTTTAAGAGCTCAACACCCTGTGCGACATCGGCAGCAGCAGGGATTGTCCACAAATAGGGAACAAAAGCTAATAAAATATAATGAAAACAACGCATAGCAGGACCAATCAGTGAAGGATTTCTGAGCAGGGGTAAAACAACCAAGAGACGAATCGTCAACATAAAATTAGCTGTTTCTTAACTCCTTGCCTGACGTCAGAACGAAGGTTTTTGCGATATGCGACATGTGCGGTCTATGTCCAAGGATGGGGGTCGTTCTACAACCGGCTTGTCGGCAATCGCCCTCGCCGCAACCGTCATTTGCTGCTTATTAGTCCTGACCCTCGTAACCTTCGACGCAATCTGAGAACGCCATGCACAAGTTGGCCTACATACTTGATTTTGTTTGTAAGGGCTATTTTTGTCTCGATTGTATGCTGCAATGAGTGTCGCAGGCAGGCGTCAAAACGCCGAATAATCAAGTGTATATGGGGGTTTTTGTGAAGTTCTGGTGCGGTCGGGGGGACTCGAACCCCCACGAGTGTTACCTCACAGCGACCTCAACGCTGCGCGTCTACCAATTCCGCCACGACCGCAAGACCACTAGCTTGGTAAGTGCGGCACTCATAGACGAGGCGTTTTGCGATGCCAAGAGGGAAAACACCCCCTTTTCAACGCAACATGGCGGCGTTACCTGACATGCATGGTGGAATGGATCACAACAAACGGGCTGACCGATTACCCAGAGGCGCTGTCCTTTATGGAAACCCGTGTTGCGGGCATTATTGATGGCACCGCGGATGAGTGTATCTGGCTGCTTGAACACCCCCCCCTTTATACTTCCGGCACCTCGGCCAAACCGGCCGATCTGGTCGATCCGGACCGTTTTCCCGTCTATGAAGCGCGGCGCGGTGGCGAGTACACCTACCATGGCCCGGGGCAACGGGTGGTGTATGTCATGCTGGATGTCGGCAAACGCGGCCATGACGTGCGCCGGTTTGTCAAAGATCTTGAAGCATGGGTGATTGCCACGCTTGATACCTTCAACATCAAGGGTGAAATCCGTGAGGGACGTGTCGGTGTCTGGGTGGAACGACCCGAAAAACCTCAAAACGCTGACGGCTCATGTGCAGAAGACAAAATTGCAGCCCTTGGGATCCGCCTGCGCAAATGGGTGTCGTTCCATGGCATGTCAATCAATGTGGAACCGGATCTGCGCCACTTTGACGGTATCGTGCCTTGCGGGATTCGTGATCACGGCGTTACATCGCTCGTTGACTTGGGGCTGCCAGTCACAATGGATGATGTGGACGTAGCGCTGCTGCAGACGTTCAACAGTCATTTTCGCCAATAGCCCGCTTCTTCACTGCCAGTGACGCAACGGAATTTGGGCTTTAACACGACAGGCCCGCGCGAGTGCCAATACACTTTATTGCCGATAACGCAGGGCTTTCTGGCTTTCTTGCGGCAAACGCCTAAATTGTGTCATCAAGTAGGCGAGTATATGGCCGAAACGCCAGATTTTCTATAATTTTCTAGCCTTTAGGATAGGTATGTTTTTCCACATGAACCATCTAAGACACCTCTCAGAACAGTTCTCACGGACGAATCGTGGGTGTTACATAGTTGGAGCTTGGTAAATGTTTGAATTGGTTCTTATTGGCCTTTTGGCCGTAGTCGCCCTGATTGGCCCATCATCAAAGCGACCTGCGGCGATCAAGAAACGTCAGTTCGCGCAGATCGGCGAATAAGTCCTAAAGAACGTCGTCTGGAAATCAGGCACGTTCCAAAAAAAGGGCAATGAAATCGCTGCCACAAACGTTTACGGCAGTGTGCGCTTCTGTTAATGACATACCATACGCTCCCCCTCCTCCCCCGGAAAGCATTGGTATGACGATATCGCGTTCAATCTATGAAAAAATGTCTTTTATGCTCTCTCAGGCAATTGCGATGTTTGTGGGTGCAGTGCTTTTGACGATCGGACTTAGCGGCGTTTTCGGGGTCTTCTTACAGCCGATTTCCGAGATATCCTTCCTGATCGAACCGATGGGTTTTGGTGCATATTACGACCATCTGTACTGGAACCTTCTGACAGCAGCAGGTCTGTGGTTGATCCTGTTTTTCTGGGTCAGACCGGCAGCAGTGTTTTCAATCCTGCTCCTTGCTTTCAAATGGGCCATGATCGAATACGGCGTTGCAGCCTAGCGGCTTGCGTTTCATGCACGCATAGCGCCTGCGTTACAAATCAGCGCCGAATTCCGCCACCAAGGATGCCGCAACAGCATTGAGTGCTTCTTTGTCAGTTGCGCCTGCCTCTTTGGCCCCCGCAAAGACTTCGCGTTGATGGTCTGCGCTGGTGCCATTGGCCACGATCTCGCGGGCGGCTTTCACCTCGGCCTCACATTCAAGCGCGACAGCATCTTCTGCGATCAACGCAAGAATTTCGTCTACCGCTTGCGAAAACGGGATCAAGGCCTTGCGGCCAAAGTCGATCAACCCCTCCGATGTGCCATAACGCTGGGCGCGCCAACGGTTTTCTTCCACCATGAAATTCTGGACCAAAGGCCAATCCTCGCCCGTTCGCGACCTCCGCCACAGCATCCGCGTCAGGCACTGCGTCAGCGCCGCCAATGTCAGCGTAACCTCCATGCGCGGGGCAACGTCGCAAATGCGGGATTCAATTGTGGGGAATTTCGACGAAGGGCGCAGGTCCCACCAGATTTTTGAAGCGTCCTCGATCAGCCCAAGGTCAATCAACGTGTCAACCGTTGACGAAAACTCGGCCCAGTCCGCCATCGCGGGCGGCAGGCCGGTGCGGGGCAGATTGTCAAAGACCGTGAGACGATAGGAATTCATGCCTGTATCCTCACCCTGCCAATAGGGCGAAGAGGTGGACAGCGCATGAAGATGCGGCAGAAAGTACTTGAGCTGATTGACCAAATTGATCCGCATGTCCTGATCAGGGATGCCCACATGGACATGCATCCCGCAGATCAGCATCCGCCGTGCAACGCCGGCAAGGTCACGGCGCAGTTGGTGATAGCGTTCCTTGTCGGTGTGATGCTGCTCTTTCCAGTCCGCAAACGGATGGCATGAGGCGGCGATGGGCGCTAACCCATAGTCCGCAGCATGGCGCGCCACGGTGTGGCGCAGATGCGCCAGATCACGGCGCGCCTCTCCGATTGTCTGGCAAACCCCCGTCCCGATTTCGATCTGGCACTGCAGGAATTCCGGGCTGACCTGCCCTTCGAGGTCTTTCTTGCAGGCCGCAATCAGACTGTCTGGCGCTTGCGCCAAAGCAAACGTCGTCTGATCGACCAGCAGGTATTCTTCTTCGATGCCAATCGTAAACGGCGGGGTTTTGTCTGCCATGCGTCACCTCCAGTTTCTGCGTTAGTCTAGGGGGAATTGTTTCGTCTGTCAGCGCAACAGATCAGATCTAGCCTTTGCCTGCGCCAAATTAACCCAGCCAATTCCGCGTATCCTTTGTTGCCCCTTTAGCATCAACCCATTAGAACCGTTGCAAATGTGCGTCGGGCAACGACTCGGCGACATCAAAAAGTAGCCAATACGAGGAGAGCCAAAATGGCAGA
>CAYZKE010000074.1:9569-10385 GCA_964478505.1 uncultured Loktanella sp. | reverse complement strand
GGATTTCGTTGTCGCCCATGCCGTTGCGGCTGTCGATGGACACGATCTGCGGTCGCCCCTCCGTCAGGGTGCCGGTCTTGTCGAGGATCAGCGTATGAATCCGCGCCATCGTCTCAAGTGGTCCGGCACCTTTGATCAGCACTCCGAAATGCGCGGCCCGCGACAGGCCAGCAACCAGCGCCACAGGGACAGCGAGGATCAAAGGGCAGGGGGTTGCCACGACAAGCACCGCCACAGCCCTGATCGGATCACCGGTGAACCACCATGCGGCAAAGGCGATAGTGACTGTCACAACCAGAAACCCCAGCGACCAGCGGTCCGCAAGCCGTGCCATGGGTGCTTTGGAGCGCTGGGCTTGCTCGACCAAGCGCACGATACCGGCATAGGTGCTGTCCTCGGCCAACCGTGTCGCCGCGAGGTCGAAGGGTTCGCCTGCGTTTGTCGCACCGCTCATGGCTTCTGCGCCGCGCGACAGGCGCGCTGGCAGTGATTCACCGGTGAGGGCAGAGGTATCGACGAAAGCCCCCTCTGACGCGACTGTGCCATCAACGGGAACAACGTCTCCCTGCCGGATCAGCAACAGGTCCCCCGGCTGAATGTCACTCAGCGGCACCTCTTCAAGTCCGCCGTTTTTGTGACGGGTGGCCGTGCGGGGCACGCGCGACAACAGATCATGCATCTCGCGACGTGCGCGGCCCTCGGCAAAGCTTTCAAGAAAGGTGCCGCCGGAATACATCACCGCAACGACAGCGGCGGCCAATGTTTCGCCGAAGGCAAGTGCTGCGGTCATCGAGAGTGCCGCGACGATATCTAATC
>CAYZKE010000074.1:8146-9515 GCA_964478505.1 uncultured Loktanella sp. | reverse complement strand
GAGCAGCAGTGCAGTCTTCAATCGGTCGGTGGTGGTCTGTTGCATTTGGTCCAGCTTTCCCAGCGCGGTTGATCGCCTTAGGTTTCTCGAAAGAAAACCCTCCGCCCTGCCGACTGTCACCTCATCATTGCGCAACAGCAAGAGCGCGTCGAGGGTCAACTGCGCGCGGTCGTCCTAGGTATTTGATCCCACGGTTTGATGGTGCGATCTGCTCTTAACAGGATTTCATCTGAAACTAACCTTCACAAACATCAGGTCTTTAGCACACGGTAGATTGCCGGGATCACCAGAACGGTCAAAAGTGTCGATGATAAAAGACCGAACAGCAGTGAAATTGCCAACCCCTGGAAAATTGGGTCAGTCAAAATCACAACAGCCCCAATCATCGCCGCAATTGCCGTCAACAAGATGGGCTTGAACCGGATTGCACCAGCCTCAATCAACATCTCGACCGGCGTTTTGCCCGCCGGATTTGCATGGCGGATGAAATCGACAAGCAAGATCGAGTTGCGCACGATAATACCTGCAAGTGCGATAAAACCGATCATTGAGGTGGCAGAGAACGGCGCCCCGAACAGCCAGTGACCACCGATAATTCCAAGAAACGTCAGCGGGATTGGCGTGAGGATTACCAAAGGCAGGCGGAATGATCCGAATTGCGCAACGACAAGGATATAAATAGCCAACAGCGCCACGCCAAAGGCCGCCCCCATGTCGCGGAATGTGACGTATGTCACCTCCCACTCCCCGTCCCACAACAGTGTGGTTACTGATTCATCCTCTGGCTGGCCATAGAGGCTGATGACCGGTTTGGTGCCCGGCGCCCAGTCCATCTCGTCAAGCGCCTGGCCCACGGCGATCATACCGTAAAGAGGTGCTTCGAACGTGCCCGCCATTTCGGCTGTTACCATTTCCGCGTCACGCCCGTTGTGGCGGAAAATCGGAAACGAGGCGTATTCTTCTTCCACCCTGATCACATCGCCCAGTTCGACCACACCGCGCGCGCCCGGCAGGACATTTGCGGGAATGGGGGTGGACAGGAACCGTTCGTCCAGCACGCGGTCGCCTTTGTCGCGCGCAATGCGAATGGGGATCGGTTGACGACCGTCAGCACGGTGCGAATATCCCACGGTCTGCCCGCCATTCAGGATGGCAAGCGTATCGAACACATCGCTTTCCTGAACGCTGAAAAACTCCAGATCGTCGGTGTTGATTGTTGCGCGCAAACGCCTTGGCTGGATGCCGAAACCGTCATCAACATCAACAATGAAGGGCACGGCCTCAAAGGCTGCGCGCACCTTGGTGGCCGCGGCCCGCCTTGTGTCAGCGTCGGGGCCATAAATCTCGGCCAGCAAGGTTGCGATCACGG
>CAYZKE010000074.1:7520-8136 GCA_964478505.1 uncultured Loktanella sp. | reverse complement strand
CTGGCAACTGTAAGCTCTCGAGTCGGCTCCGGATTTCAAGCGCGATATCGTGGCTGGGCCGATCGCGGTCCGCCTTTGGTGACAGGGTGATCTGCACTTCACCCAGATGAGGCGCGGCGCGTAGGTAGTAGTGTCGCACCAGCCCGTTGAAGTTGAAAGGCGCGGCCGTACCGGCATGGGTCTGTACGGAGATGACCTCTGCGAGCTGCAACACTTCGCGTGCGACGTCTTGGGCCACACGGTCCGTCGCTTCGAGAGACGCCCCTTCAGGCAGGTCGATGACCACAGACAGTTCTGATTTATTGTCGAAAGGCAGCAGTTTGACCGTAACATCCTTGGTATAGAGAAGCCCGAGTGAGCCAAACGACAAAGCCGCAGTTACCAACAAGAACACAAGGCTACGGGTCTTGCTCGCCAGCAAGGGGCGCGCCACCTTGCCATAGATTTTTCCCAGAAAGCCACCGGGATGGCCGCCGTAAGTATCATCATGGCCATGCGCTTCCATTGGTGCACGGCCTGCCACCTTGACCATCAGCCAAGGTGTGATGATGACGGCCACAAAGAAGGAAAAGATCATGGCCGCACTCGCGTTCGCGGGGATCGGGCTCATGTAGGG
>CAYZKE010000074.1:4412-7510 GCA_964478505.1 uncultured Loktanella sp. | reverse complement strand
GCATCGGCAAGAGGGCGGCCACCACGGTGAGGGTTGCCACGATGGTAGGGTTGCCCACTTCCGCAACCGCCTCTATTGCGCCTGTCATCCGGCTGCGATCATCTTTCATTCCCCAATGGCGGGCAATGTTTTCGATGACGACGATGGCGTCATCCACCAGAATGCCAATCGAGAAAATCAGTGCGAATAGCGAAACACGGTTGAGCGTATAGCCCATGATCCAAGCCGCGAAGAGCGTAAGCAAGATCGTGACCGGGATCACAACCGCAACCACTACGGCCTCGCGCCAGCCGATGGCCAGCCACACCAGCGCGACAATCGAAATGGTGGCAAGACCAAGGTGGAACAACAGTTCATTGGCCTTCTCGTTTGCGGTCTCTCCATAGTCGCGGGTGACAATCACCTCAATGCCTTCGGGGATCAGGCTGTGCTCAAGGGCTTCGACCCGATGCAGGATCGCTTCAGCCACAACCACTGCGTTGGCCCCGGCACGCTTTGCTACAGCCAGCGTTATTGCGGGTGTGCGGGTCACCGATCCATCTTCGGCGCGCGATACGTTGGACACTATCACGTCGCTTGCGTTCGACACGAAGCTGACCTGTGCCACGTCAGCGACATAGACAGGTCGTGCGTCGCGTGTGGTGAGCAACAGGTTAGCAATTTGCGCCGGCGCCACGAGGGTTTCGCCCACGACAAGATCAATTTGCTCACCATTGTCGCGCAGTTGGCCGATGTTGCGCGACCGGTTGGCGTTGGCCACCTTGCTTGCGAGCTGTTGCAAGGTCACGCCATAAAGCGCCAACCGTTCGGGATCAGGAGCGATCCGGATTATTTCGGGCACTTCACCAACTAGATAGGTCAGTCCGACGTCTTCGGTCTTGGCGACTTGAGTGCGCAATTCGCGTGCGATGCGGGTGAGATCATTGGCATTGATCCCTTCGACGCCGGGGCGGGGCGCAAGCGTAAGAGATACGATCGCCACGTCGTCAATACCGCGCCCGATGATCATGGGTTCTGGGATCCCGATCGGGATGCGGTCCATGTTCGCGCGGATCTTGTCATGCACCCGCAATACAGCCGCATCCGACGTTGTGCCCACTTCAAAGCGCACGGTAACCATGACGTGGTCGTCGCTGGTCGAGGAATAGACATGCTCCACGCCGCTGATGCCTTTGACGATACCTTCGAGCGGTTCGGTCACCAGTTTAGCTGCGTCTTCGGCCCGTAGCCCCGAAGCCTGCACGTGAATATCCACCAGCGGAACCGAAATCTGTGGCTCCTCCTCGCGGGGGAGAGACGACAGTGCAACCAGCCCGACCGCCAGTGCTGCCAGAATGAACAAAGGTGTAAGCGACGAAGCGATGAATGCGCGCGTCAAACGTCCGGCGATGCCAAGATTGACCGTTTCGGAGCTACTATTCATGGTCGGTTACCACGCGATCACCAGCCACAAGCCCTGATAGAACCTCGATCATCGGTTCCCCGTCGAGGGTTTGGCGCTGCCCCACAACCACCGTCCGCAGGACGGAACCCTCAGGGGTCGCAATTTCAACGAAATCAAGACCGGCCCGTGTGACAACTGCACCCTCTGGCACCATCAGCGCGGTGCGGGTATCCACCGGAACTCTGACCAGCACCCGTGCATCGATAAATCTCTCGGGCAAATCGGGCACTTCCACATCCGCAATAACCCTGCCGTTTTCGATCAGCGGATAGATCCGTACGAGCGTGCCCTGCGACTGTCCTGTCGTCGTTTCAATCTCGATCGCGGCACCTTCTTGCAAGAAGGCGGCGTGACGCTCGGGCACGGCGATGCGCAGAAAAATCCCACCGCCACCGATCGTGGCGATGGCCTCGCCAGGTAAGACAACGGCACCGGCTGCGACTGGCACGGATAGGATGCGGCCTGCGATTGGCGCCAGTACCGCACCCTCAAGTGCCTGCTGCTCCACCACTTTGCGGTCGGCATCAACCGCCGCGATCTGGCCTGACAGCACATTAACCTGGGTGCGTAATGCGTCGAGTCTTTGCGCAGTGGTCACGCCGCGTTCCAGCAAATCTTCACCACGCGTGAGTTCTGCTTGGGCATTGTCCAACTGGGCCGCCAGAGCCTGCAGCTGCGCATCGATGGCCGCAAGTTGGAAATTTATTTTGGCATCGACGACCTGGGCTACGACTTGCCCCGCAGTCACGACATCACCTTCGATGACGTTAAGCGACACGAGCGTGCCCCCCAACCGAGCACGTGCTGGAATACGGCTGCGCGCCTCGATCCGCCCATATACCGCTTTCCATTCTGTCACCGACACTGGAGCCAATGGTGAATTTTCAGCCAACAAGGCTGATGGCAAAGACGCTGCCAAGACGGCTATCAAAATCAAAGTTCGCATGATCATTCCACTTCGTAAACGGGGAGACAGGAGCCATCTCGGGCTTGCAATGTTGGGTTTCAGGAGGTCAGAAGGCGGTGCCGGATTTGGCACCGAACCATTTGAAAACGGTCGCAGCTGGACAAAATCCCGTAAAAGCGGATTGGATTTGGTTCACACCGACGAAAACTGTCAGCCAGACGAAATAGGGCGAAACCCAATACGTCAGTGCAAGCGATACGAGCACCATGCTGCCTGCGAAGGCAATTACCATACGATCAAGTGACATGCAGATTTCCTTTCTCACCTCATTGCGCTTAGGCAACGGGTTACCAACTTTAGCGGCCGTGTCGTTGATATGGGTCAATGGCGGCTATGTCAGATCTGCTCGCTTCCGGCCCGATCCAAAACCCGACGACAGAGATCATTTCGCAGAGAGAACGCGTCTCAGCCAGAATTTCCCTGTTTTACAGGGACGGAGCACGAAAATCTTTTATTTGGGGTGGCTTTGGCGTGATTTGGGCAAGTCTAATTTGAAATAAATTTTCATAAACAGATCGTTACAGGCCATTTCGCGGCTGTTCAGTTAACAGGGAAGGCCAAAGCCGGCTTCATTCACTATCGCGCTGTCTTGATCCAATACCCTGCGCGTTGCCCGTCAAGCCTCATCATAAGTCCACCGATATTTCGGGGGTGTCGGACCCTTGTTGCGACCGCCTTGCTCGGTCT
>CAYZKE010000074.1:0-4402 GCA_964478505.1 uncultured Loktanella sp. | reverse complement strand
CGAGCGTGAAAGACAGAAAAACCCGCGTGCAAGGGGCGCTGGGCAACCAAGTTCAGCATAGATTACGGCGGTTGCGCCATCGATATTCATCGGAACGGGGCGGCCCTTTTCAGCGAGAAGCTGCGCCTCGATGGCCTGCGCAATCTGCGCAAATTTACCCGAAACTGCGCCCTGGGCTGCGGCATCTTCAACAATACCCATCAGCCGCGGTGCACGCGGGTCTTTTGGCTTGTGGAACCGATGCCCGAAACCGGGCAGGAACATCCCATTGTCCTTGCGCCATGCATCAAGCGTGGCAGGCAACATCGCAAGGCCATCATCGGCGCAACGCTGATACAGCCTAACGGCTTGCTCGCCCGCACCGCCGTGCACATCGCCCAGCATGTTCACGCCGGTGGCAATCGCATTATTCAGCCCGACACCGCAGGTCGCGGCCATACGGGCGGCCGCAATGGATGGCGCTTGCGGCCCGTGGTCCACGGCTGCCACCAAAGCCGCCTCGAACAATCTGGCACGCGGACCGTCCAGCGGGGTGCCCATCACCATCAGCCAGATCATCTGCGCAAAACCGGTATTGCCGATCAAGCCTTCAATCGGCTGGCCGCGCAATGCGATGCGGCCCGGTTCCATGTCGATAATCGCGGTATGCCACCAATCCGAAACATCGCTCATATCACACCCTCGGCTTTTAGCGTTGCGACATCATCGTCCGACAGACCCAGCCCCGCAAGGACCCGATTTGTATCGGCGCCAAGAACGGGCGGCGGTTCATCAACTTTCGGCCGCACGCCATCAATGGCAAAGCCCGTGCGCAAGAGAGCGATATCGCGCCCAAGTCCCGCGACATTAGCAAATTGTGCCACCAAACCGCGCTGTGCGATCTGCGGGTGGGCAAGGATTTGTGGTACCCCCAGCACCGGCCCTGCGGGCACACCAATCTTGTTCAAGCCGTCGACCCAGTCTTGGGCCGGGCGCAGTGTCAGCGCAGCTTCAAGCTCGGCCTTCAGATGCAGGCGGTTAGCCTTACGGTCTTCGCGGCTGGCGAACTCTGGCCGCTCCAAAAGATCATCACGGCCCAGATGGCGCGCCAGCGCCTCCCATTGTTCGTCTTTATTGGCGGCAATGTTGATCAGCCCATCACTGGCCTGAAATGTGCCAGAGGGCGCACTGGTCGGGTTTTCGTTTCCATGGCGCGCGGGTTCAACACCGCCGATCAGGTAATTCGACACGACCCACCCCATCGTCGCCAGCGTTGCCTCCAGCATTGAGACATCAATGAAACAACCTCTCTTTGGGGCGCACAACGCTGCCATGATTGCCATGGCTGCGGTAAGCCCGCCCACAGTGTCTGATAAAGGATAGCCCACACGCGAGGGCTCTTGATCACCGGTAATTGACATGACCCCGGATACACCTTGGACAATCTGGTCATAAGCCGGATTGTCCTTCCACGGCCCATCCTGTCCAAAGCCAGAAATCGCACAATAGATCAAAGCAGGGTTTTGACCTTTGAGGGCGTCATACCCGACACCCAGCCGATCCATCACGCCGGGGCGAAAGTTCTCAACCAAGACATCCGACCTGCGCACCAGCTTTTGCAGAATTTCCTTGCCGCGCGGGTCTTTGAGGTTCAGCGTGACAGAGGATTTGCCCGCATTCTGTGCCAGAAAGCTGATCCCCATGCCCTTGGCCGACAATGCCGGATCAGCGCCCAGATTACGGGCCAGATCACCGCGCCCGACGGACTCGATCTTGATCACTTCGGCCCCCAGATGGGCCAGTTGATGACAGGCAAAAGGGCCTGCCAGCACATTGGTCAGATCAAGGACCTTTGTGCCGGCAAGCGGTGCTTCAGTCGCCATCTGCCACGCCTTGGGCGCGCTTGTTGGCACGCAGTCTGCGATAGCTTGGCAAGATCACCAGCAAGGCCGCCAGTACCAATAGGCCCAGCGTCATCGGGCGCTCAATGATAAAGCTGAACCCGCGATATAGCTGCATCGCACGGGCAAAGTTGTCTTCCAGCATCGTGCCCAGAATAAATCCGATCAGCAGTGGCGCCAGCGGGTAATCCGCAAACCGCAGGATGGTCGCCACGACACCAAAAGCCACAAGGATCAACAGTTCAGTGGAATTGTTCTGCCCGATATAAGAGCCCATCATGGTGAAGAACAAAATGAAGGGGATCAGGTAGGTGCGCGGAACGGTCAGGATCTTGGCGATATAGGGGATCAGGGGCAGGTTCAGGATCAAGAGCACCAGATTGCCAATATACATCGAGATGATGACAGCCCAGAACACATCCGGCTGGTCGGTCATCAACCGTGGGCCAGGTGTCACATTTAACGCGATCAAAGCGCCCAGCAAGATGGCTGTCGTGCCAGAGCCCGGGATACCAAGCGTCAGCAGCGGCACAAACGATCCCGTACATGCGGCGTTGTTGGCGGCCTCTGGTGCGGCAAGACCCTTGATTGATCCTTTGCCGAATTCCTTTTGATCCTCACCCTTGGCGATGTTGCGTTCCACGGCATAGCCAAGGAAAGAAGCAATTGTTGCCCCTGCACCCGGCAGAACACCGATAAAGAAACCTTGCAAGGATTGTCGGCCTATGACCGGCGCAATCGTGCGGGCCTCTTCGCGGGTGATGCGCAGATTGGTGATCTTGCCGCCGTCCGCACCTTGGGTGCTGCGTGCGGGGTTCATCACCAGAAACATCGCCTCTGGCAAAGCGAACATGGCCATTGCCAGCGTGATAAAGGAAAAGCCTGATTGCAGTTCCATCACACCAAAGGTGAACCGAGGCATATTGGACAACGCGCCTTCGCCTACGGTGCCCATCATCAGCCCCAGTATCGTCATCATAAGCGCCTTGCCCACCTGTCCGGTACCCGCAAAGGCCGCGATTGCAGACAGGCCCACAACCATCAGCGCGAAATACTCGGCGGAATGGAACAACAGCGCAACGGAAGATAACGCGGGCGCAAAGATCATCAACAAGATCGCGCCAATCGTGCCACCGGCGAAAGAGGCAATCGCCGCGATAGTCAGCGCCTTACCGGCTTGGCCTTTGCGGGCCATCGGATAGCCGTCAAACGAGGTGGCAACAGTGCCCGCGACCCCCGGCGCATTCAGCAGGATCGACGAGGTAGAGCCGCCAAAGATCGCCCCGTAGTAGACCCCCGAAAGCAGGATCAATGCTGCCGTAGGATCGCCCAGACCAATGGCAACGGGGATCATAATAGCGATAATCGACATCGGCCCCAGCCCCGGCAGCATGCCGATCAGCGTGCCGATCACGCAGCCAAAGACCACCATCATCAGGTTAAATGGCGTCACTGCGGCGCTGAGCCCGATCAGAATTCCTTCTAGCATCTCACGCGCTCCTTACATGAATTGCGGCAGCGGGCTCAGGAAGATGCCAAGCACCTCCTGCACCAGATACCAGATCACACCGGTGGCAATAACAGCCACGAGGATCATGATGTGAAATTTGCGCTCGCCCAAAAGCGCGCCACCAGCGACCAAAAAGGCTACGGTCGCAAACCAGAACCCCATGGGGCGCAGGATCAGTGCATAGACCACCATCGCGACCAGCAGGGTCACGGCTTGCCAGACGTTGTAGTCACCCAGACGCTTGAGATCGATCACCGCGTCATCGGGCGCTTCGTCTTCTTCAAGCGGGTCAAGACCGCGCGCTTTGGCGGCGGCATCAACCTTGGGCGGTTTGGAACCGAACAGAACAATCAGACCAACAATCACGCCACAAATGGAAAGAATCTTGGGAAAGGTCGAAGGCCAAATCGGATTGCGCTGCAAGATCGGAGGCAGCAAGTCGTCCATCGTAAAGAATGCCGCATAGCCATAGACGAAACACATCGCCACAAATACCAACGCGATCCAGCGATCCAGCGCCATGATATTCCCCTTCTTTCTTGAATTCTTTTTGTTTGTCCGGCGCCGCTATTTTTGCGATGCAGGATTAGCACCAGCGTGCGAGGGCGGTGACCTCAGATCGACCACCGCCCCTGATCTTGGCGCATGAGGCTTTAGAGGAAGCCCAATTCGCGCATCAGATCACCGATCTGCTTTTCCTGCGCTTCAAGGAAAGCCTGGAACTCTGCGCCGGGCTTATAGATGTTGACCAATCCCATGCGGGCGCGCACGGCTTCCCACTCGGGGGTGTCATACATAGCAGCCAGTGTCTCTTGATATGCGGCAACCTTTTCCGCGCTCATACCCGGTGCGGCAAAGAAACCGCGCCAGTTCACGAAATCAGCCGTGATGCCCTGCTCCGCAAAAGTCGGTGCGGCGTCATAAGCCGGCACCCGATCTGGCGCTGTCACGCCCAGAATGCGCACTTCGCCTTGTGAAGCCAAAGCAATCGCTTCAGAGAAGCCGGTCGACA
>CAYZKE010000073.1:3834-10420 GCA_964478505.1 uncultured Loktanella sp. | reverse complement strand
CAAAGCGCCAGTCCGCGCACCGCCCTGTCGCTGCTGGCGCGCATCCAGAAACATACCGCCCACGCCGGAAAGCGCAGCTTCCACGGCCTGAGCAAAACCACCCCGGAGCAACTTGATCTCTTCGATGCCCTGAACCTGCCAAAACCAGCCTGACCGCGCCTTTGTTGTCACATTTTTGGCTTCTCGGCCTCAACGATATCAATCTCTTATCGGTTTTGATGATGAACTTGGGAGGCATGGCCGTGGCGGCGATCCTCGCGGGCGGCGGCGCGTTCTTCGCCGCAAAGGCAAATATCGAACGGGATGATTTCCAACGATCAGTTCAGCTCATCAGTCAGGACGACGACGCAAGCTGGTGTGGGTTTGCAAGCGCGCCCATTATTCAAGACCGCAATGGGCTGTCGTACTGCGCTATCCAGATGCCAGAGTATCAGGTGCCGGAAGAACCGGCAGAGTGATCAGGCAAGGGGCTTCTGATCCGGGTACTCAAACTTGGTCGTCACGCTCCCGTCCTCGTTGATAAACAGCGTAAACGCATCCCAGTCCCCGCCGGTATGGGCTTTCATCTTTGCGTGGAGTTGGATAACCAAATCCATGACGGAAACTCTAAGCGTACGATCCAGTGCTGCAGACACACTTTCATCGCCCTTGGAATAGTAAAAAATTTGCCCTACGCTTGAGCTCCCGTCTTCATATCCATGATCGTAATCAAAGCGGCATCGTGCCGATGTTGCTTCAGATGGGCAGCTCCCTTTAACAATACGATACAATTGGTCGATGATCAGTCGCTGCTCTTCGATGGGATTATTCACGTCAACCTCCCGCTTCATTTCTGAAGTCTAGAATTCTAGTCTCACCGTTGATCTGATATTCGATCTCAAGGCTATCCGGCCTTGGATTGTAGGGATCGGCCCGGTTCAGACGCACAGTCACATTGCCTACGTCGTCACCATTTTGCAGGGACCGCGTGATCTCGTTCTCCCACCGCTTATAGGCGCTGTTGTTGAAATTCGAGTTTTGCGGGAACAGGTTGAAACGGTCACAGGTTCCGCCGTGGCGGCAGGCTTGAATGTGTCCGCCGACGTCACCGGCGATGCCTTCACGGCCCACAGCAGTCTGCCTTCCATCCCGAACGCCGGAACTGTTCACAGGCTGATATGTCACCTCATCGACATAACCGCCCTCGCCCGTCCTGAACGTCGTCCCGTTGCTCAATTCGGTGGTTGTATTTGGCCGTGGATTATTAAGCGCCTCATATTCGGGCGTCCCACGTCGAACATCCGAAACATCAACCACTGTCCTATTTGGGGCAATTTCAATGTTCTGCCCTGATGTGGACGGACTTGTGAGCGTGGTTTGCGCTGTTGTTCCACCGCTTTGGGTGTTGAAGATCGGGTTGCCGCTGCCATCGACACGGACTTGGCCATCAGCCCCACGCGACGGGGTATAGAGTTGTCCGCTGCTTGCGTGCGTTACGCTGCCGTCAGGATTGCGAACATAACCCGCTGGCGGTTGCCAGCTATCAAATTGACTCACCAGAGCCTGTGGATTCGCAATAGGTGCTGCATCAACCCGTGTACTTGCAGCTAGCGCACCACCAATATCGTCAGCGCTTGCAAGCAGTGTACCTGACCGCGTTGTTAGAACTAGAATGCCATCAGCAGACAAAGTCGCGATCACAAGCCCAGTTTCAACCCATTCTTCATATTGCCGGGCATCGTCAGGTGATAGACCACCCGCTTCGAACGCTTGTTGGATCAGCCCATCTGTCGCTTCACCAGTCCGAAGAGTCATCGCACCATCAATAATATTGTTGCCTTCAGCCAGCGCTGCGCCACCAAGAACCACGGCACAACCCAATCCACCCGTAAAGAAACAGCCGACACCAGCAGCAGCGACTGACCCTGTACCGACCGTCAGGTTCATTAGCCCGTCATAGTTCACTGCGCGATCCATGATGCTTTCTACAGCTGCCGCCGCTTCAGCGTCGGTGGAAACACCTTCAAAAGCGTCAAGGATCAGCGCATCCAAATTACCGCCATAGTCAACATCAGCGCCGACGACCCCCGCGGAAACATCAAAGTAACGGCTACGCCTATCCATCCCCCACATGCCCAAACCAAGAGGGCCTGTTGCCCATTCTTCGTAGGCTGCAGCTTCCAGCCGATACGTTGCGCAAGCCTGCGTTTCACCAGCTTCACAAGCATTGTACATAGAAAGGGTATTTGTGGCCGATATTCCCTGCAAATTTCTTATTTGTTGCTGAATGATGCGTGCTTCAGCGGAAAGTACACAAGTAACACTGGCATTTTCACAAAGCTCATCAAGCTCTTTGAATAAAGCGTCAGCCTGTGCACGTTGATCTTTGTTCAGATAGTTATTTTGCAGGTCTAAATTCGCTGCATTCACGGTGCTATTGAGATTTCCCACGTCTCCTTGGGAGGTCAGCACGCCTGCCACAATTGCTGTGCGCGCCACAGCGTTTGTGATTTCTTTTTCCGTCATTCCTGTTGTGTCGGCATTCGCGACATAGAGTTCTTTTGCGATGCTGCCCATCACGCCTGCGGGACAGCTTGATCCACCAGCCATCGATCCTAGGCAATTCAGCGTCGCTTTGATTGTAAAATTCTCAGGTGTAAATTCATCATGGCCGAATTGGTCTGAGCTGGCATCAATGCCCATCGCAACCATTTGGTTGATCGCCGCACCTTGCATGGCGTCGGTCCAGTTATCCGCAAGATCACCCCCATAGAGGGCGGTTTGTGCTGTCGACGTCACTCCGGTCGTCAGTGCTGTCTCCACCAACCATTTTTCCGAGAAGTACGTGTTCCCGAAGACGCCGGTTGCATTCATGTCTGCGGTAAATTCTTTGGCCCAACCACCAACACCCTGGAAGCCCGCAGGGTTCAAGTCCCCGACGCCCGCTGTGACAAAGGTCATTGCGGCTGATTTCACAATCTCTTCAGGATCAAATTCACCGCTGACCACACCTTGGGCTATTTGGTTAACTGCAAACGTCGCCCAAGTACCCATGCCCTGGGTGATAAGCATGAGCGCCGCTTGCGACAGAACACCCATAGACTGTGTGCGGTTTGTATAATCGATGCTGGTCAGGTCGACCCGCTCACCGATCAGAGTGTTCTCATTTGCCAACACAGCGTTCAAATAGCTTGCGCCGGCACCGCCAGGGTTCAGCACTGCCTGCCGAACCGTCGTGTCATCTGCATAGGGATCGTCGCCTGCACTATTAGTGCCGCCTGAGCCCTCCGACGATGGGAACAGCTCTGACAGCGTGCTTGCGCCCATCTGTGCACCGACATGGGTCGTCCCAACAGCAAACCCGGTGACCGCACCCGCGTCGTCTACAGCAAGGACCCTGCCACCAATCACAACATTGTTGGCCGCTTCAATACTATTCGTCTCGCCAATGCGCATCGTCGGCATCGATGCGACCTGGGATTGGGTGACTTGTGTGCTGTCCGTGATGAGGAAGCCGTTGTTGTCGTTATTATGCGTGAACGCGTATCGTGTATCGACTGTGCCTTGCAGATAGATTTGTCCGCCAACGTCCGTGTTGAAGTTACCTTCCGCGCTGAACGCACCGCCTTGGATAATCAGATCGCCATTTTCCGCAGATAGGTTGATATCTGTCAGAACACTGGTTTCAACGCCCTGGTAGCTGGAACGCAAGGATTGCGAAGATGCTTCAAAGCTGATGATCCCACCAAAATTCGATGACGCGCTTTCATAGGAACGCGCCCGAATATCTTGCACCGCATAAAACAGAACGTCTCCGTCAGCGGCTGTGATGTCCAAGCGACCTATAGCAACAGCATCTTCATTGGTAAGGGCGCGCCCTGCGTTATCCACTGTCGTAAACTGCGTACCAAACGCAGCAACATCGCCTCCGGCGTAGATGCTGATTGTTTCAGCCGATAATGATGCCGTTTCATTAGTGACGTCAAAACGCTGCTCTCGCTCTGAGGCTTCGCTAAAAAGGTTTGAGGTCTCATAGGATCTATCAAGCGAGAATGTACTTGTTGCAGCTTCAAAGACGACGTCGCCCCCGACGGCAGTCACATCAATCACACCAGCTGCAGTGATCTGAGTGCCTTCGAACAGGATGTCGCCGCCGCCAACGATATTGCCCTGTTCGCCTCTCTGCGCGGAGACGATGCTCACACCGCCCTGCGCTGACGTGATTGTGCTGACTTGCGCAAGTTGGGTCGTTTGCGTAAAGCTCCAACTCCCTCCGGAAGCGCCATTCCCACTCAACTGTCGAATGATCCCGGTATTTTGGGAGGACCCATCGTATGTGCTGTTTAGCTCAAGAGCGGCAAAGTCGATATCACCACCAGCCAGAATGGTCACGCCGGTTTGGCCTGACAGATCACCACCTACCACTGTGATGTCACCTGCTGCATCCAGCGTCAGCACACCAGAGGTCGCTGTGATCAAGGCTGATGGCGCTGCGATCTCTTGCACATTGTTGCCGTCCACAAAGCGGATCACGTCCGTCTCAGAGATGATTTCATTGGCGACAACCGTCACAGCGCCACCCGAGATCGTGCCTGACAGGTTCAGCAAGTCGCCCTGCGCCGAGGTCAGCCGCAGGAGGTCCGCTGCCGTCAAGCTGCCGCCAAGGTTTTGAATGTCCGCTGACGCGTTGATCACCAGCGTATCAAAAGCCGTGATCGCACCGCTGTTGGTCAAGCTGCCCACATTAAAGGCCACATTCGTGGCAATGATTGTCGCGGGATCAAACGCACCACCTGCGCCACCAGAGGCGCCAAGATAGACGCGTGGCACCAGAACCGTCTGCCCGTCGATCACTTGCTCTTCGAGCCACACAATATCCGTGGTCAGCGCTGCAATCTGTTCAGGCGTCAGCGCCACGCCGGGGCGTAAGTCCAGATCAGCTGCCGCATCCACGGCATTGTCATACATCCGGCGGATCTGCTCCTTCTCAGACAGATCGCTATCCAAAATCCGGCGCCCCGTCAGATCAATGATCTGGTTGCGAATGAGATAGGTTTCCGCAAACGGGTCACCCAAACGGATTTGGGTCGCATCGGGATCAAAATCCAATGACGCCAAGAAATAGTCGGAACTGATAAACTGGTCCTGGTCGATAAACCCGGCCCGCGTTTCAATCAGATACTCACCGCCGCCGGGGTTGGTGACAAACAACTGATCATTGCCCAAGACGGACAAATCAACGTTCCCGGTGATGTCGTTCGGGCTGCCCAAAGTGGGCGCTGTCGCGCCAGATCGGATTGCGGTCAGCGCTGCAACATTTTCAGTGACGGCACCATTGTCGAGTGTCCCAACCACATCGCCCGTAATCGTGCCCCCCGCTTCGATTGTGCCGGGAAAAATATCAAATACATCAATTGTTACAATCGGCGCATCGATGCTTTCTATCCGTCGGACGTTGCTGCTAGGCCATGTGCGATCAATGAACTCCCAGTTTTCAACAACGGTGGAAATAGTCGTGGTGCTTTGATCCCCGCGATTTGTTAAAACGCCGGCTTGAACATTAAGATCACCTGCAGCAGATATAAGGCTGTAATCGTTCGCAATACCGGTCGCATCCAGTATAAGGTTGCCGCTGGAAATAATCGAAGATGACGTGCCGCCAACACTGACAGTCCGGATCGTCGTTGTTACCCGATCCTTCGTATAATCATAACTATCATTGCCGAGACAAACACCACTGCAGCCACCCGGATCATTATTGATCAGCACAGTTCTTGGTGTGCCCTCATCAACCGAACTTGTTCCATCGCGTTCATTCTTAATCAACGCAGCCGCCAGGATCATATCGCCATTGAGGGTCTCTATGATGCCACCATCATGATTAACCAAAGCCCCCGCACGATCTGCGGCCAGATCTTGCGTGCAATCAGCCGTGCTCGCGCCACATAGCAGCAGGTTTGCGGCGGCCAGAACAACGCCACCATCATTCAGCACCGTGCCACCAGCCCGGATCGCAAGAAGAGCCCCACCGGCGTAAATCAAACCTTCGTTGGTCATATCCGCACTGGCCTGCACCAACAGGTTGCCATCCACAGAGGCCACAGTGCCTGCATTGATGAGGTCACCCGCTTTGACGACTAACTGGCCATTTGCGAGTATCTCGGTATCTGCTGCGATGTTCAGTGATGTGATCTCGCCACCGTTCGCGCCTTGCAGTGTAAGCCAATCCGCAGATTGTACCGTGCCCCAGTTCGCAGCATTCAGCGTTTGCGCGTCAGACAATTCAATCTGAATGCCCGTATCCGAGGACAGCGTCCCGCCCGTGTTATCGAAAGCGTTCAAACCAGCAAGGAACAACGCGCCGCCCGTCGCATCAACCGTGCCAGTATTCACCAACGATGCAGACGTGATGCGCAGCGCATCTTGTGCGTCGATCAAACCGCTGTGCGTGATGCCGTTGCCGGCCGTTAGCATCATCAGCCCGCCAGACTGGACCTGCCCCGCACTGATCAATGTCGCCGCCGCATTGCCAACAAGGCTACCGCCCGCATAGGCCACAGCGTCTTGTGCAAGCGTGATGTCTTGTCCCGATAACCCAAGGCCACCA
>CAYZKE010000073.1:0-3802 GCA_964478505.1 uncultured Loktanella sp. | reverse complement strand
CGGACAGTGCTTTTGCACCCTCAGCCAAAGCGAGGGTCGCGCCAGCCTCAAGCGTCAGTGCAGATTGTGCTGCAACCTGCGCAGCAGTTTCCAGACGGATCGCACCCTCAGCCGTCAGACTTGCCGCCGCTTCGGATACAATCACCCCGTCCGCCTCAAGGATCAGATCGCGCTTGGCATCCAGCGTCAGCGCCTCTTGCGTGACGATGGTGTCCTCAACGACTACGCTGCCACTATTGGACCGCGCCGTCAGACCGCCACCGGATGACGCCTTGCCAATGACCAGACGCCCATCTGCCGTGATCGACATACCTTGCGCAGACGCCGCCATCTGCGCAGGTGCCCGCGCGCCAACACCTGCTTCCGTCGACACAATCGTGATCTTATTGGCGTACATCCCGCCAAAAACCGTTGAATCAATCGCATACTCCGGCGCAGCACTGCCATCACCGCCATTCTCGGTCACTGCGCCCGTGCTGAAGATCACATCGTTCTGACCCGCAATCACCCGTACCCGCTCACCCTGCACAGAGCCTGCGAAGTTCACCTGCCGCGAGATCAAATCAAACTGCGACACACCGCGCGCATTAGCCCCACCCGCACCAATCGCGATGGTCCCCTCCGTCACACTGATCGTATCCAACGCCCCAATGGGCGTGAACGTCACCGCACCCGTCGTCAGTACAGCACGGTCGGTATTGATGAACCCACAGCCGTCACACGTGATGCCATAGGCATTCGCAACCACAACATCCGCGCGGCTCCCCGCAACCTCCAGATACCCCAGCATCTGCGAAGGATGAGGCGCCGTCACCTCATTGATAATCAAAGACGCAGTCCCGCCCGAAAGATTGCTATTGCCCTGCACAAAACCCGCAAGATCACTCTGGGCATAGTTACTGCCCACATTGTTCAGCACCGCACCTTCAGGTGCCACATTGAACTGCGTATACGTATTATGTGAGACACCGCCGCTATTGGGCGTGCCAATCATAACCATATCCAGGCCGTTGGCACTCTCGATCACCGTCGGCGACGTCGCACTGCCATCCCCGACAATCGATTGGGCAAGGGCGGGCTGCACAACAACAGCGCTGCACGCAATTAGCGTCACAAGGTTATGCATGAACGTCTTAACGGAGAGCTTGTTCAATCGCCTGGCCTCTAAAATATAAGTTCAAATGTCGCAAAAACACCGCCGGCAGGGCGAGCGAGACCTTGCGTGACGGAGAAGACCTCTTGATAGGATACATCAAAGTTATACCCGCCGCCGCTCATTTTTAAACCAACAACACCGCCAAGCGCATGGGCCGCACTGATACCCAAAGCGTCTTGTGACAGGACATGCCCATAATCGATGGCAGTATAGAAAGACCCCACATCCGCATAAGGCTTGCCTTGCAAGAACCGGTAATCAACCTCATTGCGCAGCACGATCCCGCTGCTGCCACTCGCAAGCGATGTTTTGCTCCCGCGTACCGTTGATACACCACCAATCGCAAAAGCCTGGCTGCCATAAAGCCTGTCACCACTGTGCTGGCCCTGCATTGTCGCCGTCCAATTGACAGTCCCTGTTGCACCCAAAGCTTGCGCGTAGCTCGCATCAAATCCAGCAAGGAAGTACTGCGGGTCTGGTGAGCCATCGGGCAGGTCTGCACCGTCTTCACCTCCAAACGCACGTAGTCCACGCTCCGCATAGAGCTTGCCCTCAAACGCCCCCGCCCAAAGTGGATTTGACCGCCCGTAAGACAGGCGCAAACCCGTCAGCACGCGGCTTGATGCCTCAATACGGACATCTTGGATAAAGTTCTGGTTCTCGGCACGGCGTAGCGTGGCACCAAAGACATGCTTTGTTGTTTGGTCCCGCTGATAAAGATATTCCGCCGTCAACGTCTGCGTGCGCACAAACCCATCGGTGTCGATCAAATCAATCGCCCCGGGGATCGTCAGTGCATAATCGCTAAAGCTAAAATCATAATCGACTGACCAACGCCCGTATGGCAGCGAGACCCCAAACGATGCCGCGCGATTGGTGTCGCCATCATAGTATAAGGCAAATGGGTTGGGGTTCAGGCTTTTGCTGATGCTGGCCCTCCACGTATCATTCAGCCCCAGAAGGTTTGTGGTATCAACAGACAAAGCGCTGATCCATGTGCCGGTTTGTTTGCTTCCGCGATTGTTGGAAGAATACCGGAACGCGGTTCGCTTGGGCGTGTCTGCTGTGACATTCAAAACGGTTTCACCAGGCGTATCGGTTGGCGCAAAAGCAAGCTCCGCTGACCAGCGCGGCATCGCCTCGATTTGATCAAGACCCTGCTCAATTGCACGTATGTCTACAGGGGCACCGACCAATCCCGGAAACACCATGCCCGCCCATCTGGGGCGCTCTGTGCCGTTGATCACGATCGCGGATAATGCACCCTCAACAACCCGGATTTCCAGCGTTCCCGACGTCAGGTCCTGCTCTGGCAGATAAGCGCGGCTCAGGATCAGACCACGATCAACATAGGCAAGCGTGACGGCTTCCAGCACCGCGTCAAATTCCGCCAGGCCAAGACAGCGCCCTTCAAAGGGATCAATAAGCCGCCGTAGCTCCACCTCAGCGATTGACGGCGCGCCCTGCACATCCACCCGGTCAATCGGTAAACACGTCACTTGGGCCTGTGCAGTTGAGGCGACACAGGCCCAAGCCGTGCTAAACAAAAGGCGACGTAGCGCAAACATGTCTATTCAGACGATGTCTGCTCTGCCGCCGTTTGTTCGGCAATCCGCGATGCCGTCCAGGCTTTCGCCTGCGACTGACCCGCATTAATCTGCTCAGAAGTCATCTGAACTTCCAAACCATCACGCAAATTGCGGGCTTCCACGTGCTGGCGCACAGTTGCCAAATTGGCATAAGCATAGCCTTGCACAAGATCACCCGCGGCAACGTACAACTTTGCCAGCTCGAACAAGCCCATTGCATTGCCCGCGTTGGCCGTCTCCGTAAACAAAGCACGCGCACGTTCCACATCAGCCGGCACACCATCGCCCGTCGCCAAAATCTGGCCTAGCAAATTCTTGGCCGCCATATTGCCCTGATCCGCCGCCTGCTCAAAATAAGCCACAGCGCGCGCCGCATTCGCCTCAACACCACGCCCTTCGTTCACCATCAGCGCACAGTTCAATTGCCCCGCTGCATCGCCCGCATCAGCAGAGGCACAAAACAAACGCGCGGCCTCCGGATAATCACGCAACAGCGTTGTCCCCTCAAGATAGAGAAGACCCAAACGGTTCATTGCAAGCACCGACCCGATCTCCGCGCCCGCAGCATAAAGGTTGGCAGCACGCGACATGTCAGCCTGCGTACCAAGGCCAAACTCAAACAAGCGACCAAGGTAGAAGGCACCATCGCCTTCGCCAGCCTCAAATGCCGACTGAAATTCTGACGCCGCCGTCGCAACATCGCCCGTATCCAAAGCCCCAAGGCCCGTTTCAACATCAGCAAAGGCGCCCGTAGCGATCAAACAACCCATCACACAAACAACACCTCGTGCCCGAAACGCGGCAAAGCCCAACATACCCATCAAATCCCCGTCGCAATAAAAGACATCACTCAATCATCCAGAGAATTACCCTGCCGCAAAGCCAATGCGAAGAAAAAAGCAGACCACAATACGTGACCATTTCAAGGCAATCTGCCTTAATTGTCACAGGCTAGGGTAACCGGCATGTTGCAAGCCTCAATCCTCTTGCCGAAAACGCAATGCTAGGGTCAGGACCCATTGATTTCCGTCAGTTGGCATGATTCATCGGTCGAAAA
>CAYZKE010000072.1:0-10420 GCA_964478505.1 uncultured Loktanella sp. | reverse complement strand
CAGTTTCGGGACGAAGCACCGGGAGTCTATCGCTAAAGCGCTGACGTAAACAGGCAAACCCGCCACGCCAGCATCCGGTTACCCGGAACAAGAAAGCAGCGCCCTTTAATCACAAGAGAATACTTCCTCATGTTCCCAGGCCTAAGGCCACCACTCACGGAACCTGTTCACATTGCCAGCTTACGTCAGGTCACGAAAGTAAGGTAAACCTGACTTCACAAAAATTTTATAAAAGGCGCGCGGGACCGCGCCGCCGCACGCACCCTCAGACGGTCTCTGGATCCATCAGAAACATCTGATTATAGAAAGCAGCCTTCAGAACAGCCTGTGCCGTGGTTTCCACACAAAGCGTTTCGCGCGCGAGACGCAGATGCTTTTCAACCGTCGCCGGTGTTAGTTTCAAAAGTGCTGCAATGTCTTGCGTGGTTTTGCCATCGCCCACCCATTGCAATACCTCACGCTGTCGCTTGGTCAGGGTACGATCACCCGAGTAGGGCAGGGTCAGCAGTTTAAGGTGCATGACGTTGTTCATAACGATAATCTCATCGCCATGTTCCGCCCAAACCTGTTCCACTGCATCCTGACTCATGCCCGGCTTGGCAGTGAGCGCAATGGCACCTTTGGTGCGTTCGGAGACCGAACGAAAGCTGATCGTGTAGCCTGCTGTCACATTCATGGATTTGTTGAATTCCACCACCCGCAACTCGCTCGGGGTGAGGTGATCAACACGCTCCATATCCAGCATCCAGCGCCAGCTGCATGCGCCGCTGTTCTCCAGTGCCCAACGCAACATCGGGGCGTGGGAATAAAGCCCCTCGTTAATGAAAACGTTCATGTATGCTTCGCTTTGGGTCGACAACAGCACCCAGTCTTGTGGGTCTCCAAGACCCTTTGATGTCCGGTAACGGGTGAAACCATACATCAACCTGTCAAACCCGTAGGTGGCCATCTGACGGGTGTGCAGATCCCACAACTCCTCGACCGAGTGGGCATTTGTCAGCTTTTTGAGTTGCGCCAACAGTGCCGTCATTGTGCGCTCCCGATGGCACCAAGAAGCGCATCCATCGCCAAAGGATAGCCGGCTGCGCCAAACCCGCAAATCTGCCCGACGGCCACGGGTGCGATATAGGATTGATGGCGAAATGCCTCGCGGGCGTGAATGTTTGACAAGTGAAGCTCGACCACCGGCAGCATGATGCTGGAAATCGCGTCCCTGAGCGCCACAGAGGTATGGGTGTAAGCACCCGCGTTAAGGATCACACCGGCATGCACACCGCGCGCGCCATGCAGCATGTCAATCATGTCGCCTTCATGGTTGGATTGCGCAAAAACAATCTCAACCCCCAGCGTTTTCGCCTTTTCGTGGCAGAGCGCTTCAATATCGGCAAGCGTGGTTGACCCGTATACTTCTGGTTGGCGTGTGCCAAGCAGGTTCAGGTTGGGGCCGTTCAGAATAAGGATAGATTGCTTCATGTTTCGTCTCTAGCACCTCTGATCAATTGATCAAAATAGATTTCTATTAGCCGAATAACTCTGTGCGTTAATTGCTGCACCACCTGCAAGAGAAGACGCATCCATTTGCTTGAACTCCTTGTCAAACCGGTATTTGGTCGCCGTTCAGAAGTGTTGGAAAGGTTATCATGCGCGTGCTCGCGATCACAACAATGCGGAATGAAGCCCCTTTCATTTTGGAATGGATCGCCTACCACAAACATATCGGCGTGACGGACTTTCTGATTTATAGCAACGATTGCGAGGACGGGACGGATGCCTTGCTGGACCGGCTAGATGATTTGGGGCATATCACGCACGTTCGAAACCACAGCCACGGTAAGAAAACAGTACAGTGGCGGGCGCTGAGTAAAGCACGACAACATCCACTGACAAAGCAGACCGATTGGATATATGTCGCGGACGTCGATGAATTCCTGTGCATTCATGTGGGCGACGGCCGGATCTCTGACCTTATCGCTGCATGTCCCGAAGTTTATGGCTTTTCGATCTCGTGGCGGATGTTCGGAAATAATGGCGTCGTTGCGTTCGAGGATCGTCCAGTTCTTGAACAGTTCACGCAAGCTGCACCCGAGGCACTGTTGTGGCCATGGCGGGCGGTTCAATATAAGTCGCTCTATCGAAATGACCGGCGCTATGACCGGCTGGGCGTTCACCGACCGCGCGTCAGGGATGGCGCCTCACCGGTGCCGTGGGTTGATGGCAACGGTGATCCGCTTAAACAAGTGCCCGGTACAGTAATACCAAGCGATCAACCCCGTTACCGGCTCGCGCAGATTAATCATTATGCCTTGGGCGCGATGGAAAATTTCCTCGTCAAGATCTCGCGCGGGCGTCCAAACCATACCAGTGAACCTATAGAGCTTTCCTACTGGACTGACCGCAACTTCAACAGTGTCGATGACAAGGCGATCCTGAAACATCAATCAGCAGTGGTATCCGGGGTCAATGACTTGCGAAAGGATGAAGAACTGGACCGGCTGCATGTGGTGGGCGTCGAATGGCGAAAGGCAAAGGTCGCCGCACTCATGCAAGAGTCGGATAGTTTTTATATGCTGACACGCCTGTTACAGATGCAAAGCACCCGCGTGCTTCCAATGAGTTCGCAGAAAAAACTGTTCAGACAACTTATGCACGTCCGAGGTCTTCAAGCGGCACGTAAGGGCCAATCTGACAAAGCGGATTAGTGGTTGCTGTTTTCCGGCCTATCGACGGTAAAGGACCACTCTTCATGCGGATCTCGGGTGACGATCTCATCAGGGATCACATCGGGACCTGACAAAAATACGTTCGCGCCAAAATGACTGTGCAATCTCGACAATTTTTCCAAACGCGAACCGGTAAGAGCCCGATAGAACCGGTCGTAATCATCGCGTGCACGCAGTTCCCGTATTTTTGCGCGGTGACTGGTCACGCTGTTACGGTGCGCGGCCGCAATGTCGGGATCGTTGAGTAATGATGCAAGTTCCGCATGCATCTTTGGCAGGTGACGCTGGATTGAACGATCTTCTTCAAAATTGTTATTCATGCGAAACCAATAGCTCAGCCCTTGATCGCGATCGACGTGGTTCACACGGCCTCGGTCCCGCTTCACGAGGAAGCTTTCTGCGGACCGGACAGCATAGTGGTTCAATTGCACCAGATCATAACCGTAGGTCTGCGCCGTCGAACGCCAGCCATTGCGGTAGATACTGTGGGGCAGGGGATTGCCTGATCCGTTCACCCACCGGATATCTTTCCATAGTTGGGGATTGAGACCTTTGGGGCGATGAACGCCCAGTTTTTTGAAGATGCCGATATTCTGAAAGAGCGTCTTAAAACCCCACGCCTGATGCGGTTTTCGGGCAACCTCGGGCGCGCAGCAGGTAAACTGTTCGAGAATAGGAGCATCGGAAAATGCGTGGGTATCGGCATTGCCAAACAACCGCCATGTCATCGAAATCATGTTCGCATCGGGCACCGCGCCAAAAAGTGCGTCTAGCGTGCCATCACCAACCTTGATATTTATAAACTCGTCCACGTCGATGCAGGTCACCCATTTTGCATCTTTAATCAAAGGTTCGTCTTCGGCCATCTGCAACGCTGCATGTTGGGGCCGCAAATTCATTTTGCGAAATTGATTGTCTTTGTGCTCAACAAGACCTTTCTGCGCCAGAAGGTCCAGCATGGTGTCGGTGCCATCAGTGCAATCGTTGGTGTAAATAAGGAAATCATCAAAACCAATTGCACGATGATATGCCAGCCACTCAAGAATAAACGGCCCTTCGTTTTTCATGGT
Source organism: uncultured Loktanella sp. (assembly GCA_964478505.1). Classification (GTDB taxonomy): domain Bacteria; phylum Pseudomonadota; class Alphaproteobacteria; order Rhodobacterales; family Rhodobacteraceae; genus Yoonia. Next base: position 6,630 of record CAYZKE010000072.1, on the reverse strand, counting down.
TGTCACAATCGTGCAGCGGCCCCGACCTTGTGTCACGGACGTGGTGCTGACTTTCGGCATGCGCACAGGTTTATGGCCAAAATGCTGCTTTGCTTGCTGAAGCAACGGTTTGTGCTCAACCAATCCGGATTTCGGGACAATGAGAGAAATCTTATCGGTAGGGTGACGCAGTGCCATATGTCGGTAGAATTCCCGATCCTGCGCGGCTCTCGAGGGCGCATTGGCGACCCGAACCATCTTCCAGATTACATCTTTTGGTGCTTGTTCTGGCGCAATACACCAGCGTTTGCGCAGTCTGCTGGCATCAAACTGCACGCAGGTATGGTCCGCAAATCTGATTGGATCGCCTTGCCGGATGCGCCACGGATAGCACTGTCGACCAAGCAGACGAACGATCCCTCCTTCGGCACCCACAGCCGCATCGAAGATTGAGACACTGTCCGGGGCCGCCAAGTCATATACGTCCAGATTAGCAATTGCGCGCGCGCGCGCCAGAAACCGGATGCGCGCGATCTCATACCAGATAATTGCCCCTAGTGGCGCGCGCCATAGATCTGCCGGAGGCACCGTCATTCGGTCTTTTCCGGGTGCGTCTGGGACACAGAAAGGATCACTTTCTGGCGGCAGGTCAGGTTGCCCCAATCCCTCATTTGCAGTCAAAATAATAATTTTGACGTCGATGTTTTCATCCTTGAGCCTGCGATCCAGATTGGTGGCAAAACGTGCGGAATCCTGGGGTCGAGCCCGATCAAGAACAACAGCGCCCGTCATCCCGTGAACGCGCATGTGATACTGCAACCAATCTAGAACGACTTGCACGGATTCACCGTTGCGCACCGCCAAAAGCGCGTTTGCATTTATGAAACGGTGCTGTTCATTGCCACCAGGCAAAATTGTCACTGAGTGCGCGGCGATAGTGCAGGGCAATGGCGCAGTCAGAGACGGCACCTCGAAACAGAAAACACTCGCTCCGACAATGGCGTATGACTTAACCATTGCGACATCCCGCGGCATTTGAACGGCCTCAGGATCAATCTTGCGATCAAAGAAAAGGGACAGGAAATGTCGGCTGCCGATCGTTTCCCCAACAACATCAAGCAGACGCACAGGCCCAAAATCCTGTGCACCTAGTCGTCGCTGTTCTACCGAACCCGTCATCTGCGCACAGTACCTTGTGGTTGCCGATAGCGCGGCGCGCGCGTCAAAAATCGATTTAGTTCGGCTATCTTTTGGTAAAACTGCACAGGCGACACCGGACGTTGATTTAAGGATCGCGGGGAAACATATAGGTTTCATGGCGGCACACTTCCGTCAAGGCCAGACACAAGAGCTTTTCGGCTTGATTGCTTTGGGGCGATCCTTCATCTTTCTTGTCGCAACCTCCTTGCTTGGTGATGAACTGTCCTGTTACGCATGCCCAGCTCTTCAACCGTACAACAGAAAAAAAAAGGCGCAGTTCACCGTGCAAAACAGTACTGGGTTAGTTGAGCAGCTTAATCTGCAAAGATGGCAGGTCTTATCAGAGGCGCTTTTGTGTGAACGCTTGCCGTCTATTGTCGATGTTGGTGCAAATCCGCTCGACGAGCCGGTTTATCGCCCGTTTCTAGACGCGGGCCTTTGCAGTTTGCACGGTTTTGAACCGCAAAACGAAGCCTTTCAGGAGCTTGTCGCAAACAAAGGTGAGCGGGAGACATATCACAACCTCGCTGTTGGCGATGGTCAAGCGCATCCGCTGCACATCTACCGGCAAAGCGGTTTGACGTCGATATTTCCCCTTGATGACACGACCACCCGTTTTCTGGGGCGCAACGCCAAACGTGCGCGTCTGATCGCTAAAGAGCGCATCGACACTGTAACACTAGACGGGCTGGAGGACATTCCGAACATAGATTTGCTCAAGATAGATGTGCAAGGCGCGGAAACCATGATCTTCAATCATGGCAAGCAAAAGCTCTCAAAAAGTCTGATTGTAATCAGCGAATTGCGGTTTTTTCCGATGTACGAAGGTGAGCCGCTCTTAGATGCACAGATTGCGGCGCTTTCTGCATTGGGATTGCGGTTTCACAAGTTTCTGTTTGTAAAAGATCAGCAGATTGCCAACTCCCAATCCGCGCGATTGAAAGGAAGAGTAGTCGCAAGCCAAGCTCTTGATGGAGATGCCGTTTTTGTTCGGGATTTGCGGGATGCAGATACCGTATCGACCGAACAGATCAAGACGTTGGCGTTACTTGCGGATGCCATTCTTCAAAGCTACGACCTTGCGTTACATTGCTTGGACTTGCTGGCGGAACGGGGTGAGCTTGGGGCGGATGTGGCTGCGCGCTACGTTGAGCTGTTGCCTGCACAAGTGAAGCGCATGCCATGAGCGCACATGTGACACGTTTGGAAATGTCCGGGTTGGTTTTACCTGATGGAGCAAACGGGTTAAGACGTGACCGCGTCGGAGGTCGTGCATTTCACGATGCCGACTATGACGCGCGATACGATTGGAAAACGCTGTTCTACGATTGTTTTGTCGATACAGACACGCAGTGCGTCACGCTTATTGGTCCGCCACTTCTCAATTTTGCGCCCCTATTGGAAGAGGCGGATTTCACGGTCGACGGAAAGGCTGTTGAAATTACCAAAGTTGAAGATCTATCGCGTTGTACACTCGTTCGTCTGTCTGCTGTGAGCGGAACACTTCTTACAGTGTCCCACAGATTGTTCGGAGCCAACTTTTCGATTGGCAAATCGTTTGTCGAAGAACTTGCAGGGATGAATGCCGTCTACACAATCTCACGCAACAACCGGTTGGAATGGATCACGGATTGGCTGCAATTCTACGTCCGGGAACACGGGCTTGAAGCAGTCGTTTTATCGGACAACGGATCAACAGACTATACGCCGCAAGACCTGTCAGAGGCCATCGCAAGCGTTCCCCAGCTGAAGCGTGCGTTCATTTTGCATGCCCGCTATCCTTTTGGGCCCACCGCTGAAAATAATGCGGCCTACAAATCACTGTTTTTGCAACGCTCACTCGCAGAGATGATCCGAATTCGTTTTCTTGCCAAGGCGAGGGCAGTCCTGAATGCAGACATAGACGAGTTTTTCGATGCGCCAGACGGTCTTTCTGTATTTGATGCCGCAGTTGCGTCGGAACAAGGGTATCTGCGCGCAGACGCGACATGGGTCTACATTCCTGAATTGGGCAAAGACCTTCCGCGACATGCCGATCATACACATGTCAGTGCTAACGGGCGGCCCAAAGCGAACCGTAAGTGGTGCATCGTGCCAACGGGTCCAATGCGGGGTAAGCAGTGGTTGACACATTTCATAGACTCTCGCAAAGATCCGGTCGATCCGAGGTTTTGCATGTGGCACTTTCGACAAATTTCGACTAGCTGGAAAACTGATCGTGCTGCCAACTCCGTTGAGCTTGTACCGGACAGGAGGCTCATCGAAACAATGCGTCGTACTTTCAATGCCGTGTCAGATTAACTTGAACTCTCAGGCTGCTATTTTGGTAGATGTACCCGATGACAGAACGTAGGTTCTTTCTGGCACTCACAGTTAAGAATGAGGCTCCCAATTTACTCGAATGGGTGGCCTATTACCGGGTGATCGGCTTTACGGATATTGCTATCTATCAGAATGATAGTGAGGATTCGACGCAAAAGATTCTGCGGACGATGGAGAAGGCGGGCTTCATCCAGTATTTCAACAACGCGAGCCGCAATAAAGGATGGCAGAACAAAGCCTATCGCCGTGCCTCGCGTTTAGAGGCCTACCACGCAGCCGAATGGGCGATGGCGCTCGATTGCGACGAGTTTCTGGTGGTCAAAACGGGGCAGGGCCAAGTCGGGGACCTTGTCGATGCGCTTCCGCCTGAGGTAAATGCCTGCACGATCCACTGGAAGGCATTTGGAAGTTCCTATCACGCCACGATGCCAGACGGTCTGGTGACAGAAGAATTCACGCTGGCAGAACATCCCGATCAGATCGCATCGCGGCAGATGGGGTTCAAGTCGCTGTTCAAACCCGCCGCTTATCGGCGCATTGGCATCCATAAGCCAAAAGACGCCTTCGCACACACGCCGTCTGTGATGTGCAATGGTTCAGGAATTATGCTTGATCCCGACGTTGATCCAGGATGGCGGTCAAAGGACCCAGGTTGCCGCAGCTTGGCACAGGTCAACCACTATGCCCTGCGCGATTTGGAACGCTTCATCGTCAAGTCGGGACGTGGACGGACCGCCAATCACGACCGCGCCGTTGACAAAGAGTATTGGGACACTTTCGATCAGAACGCTTCAATCGATTTGCTTGCCAAGAATCGCGCCACAGAAGTACGAGCCGAAATGGAACGGATGGACGCGCAAACCAGCGGTCGTCTGTCACTCCTGACGCAAGTCGGCCGTGACGCAACGCATGAAGTCTTTGACAAGCTCATGCAGAACGAGGACTACCATCGCATTTATCACGAGATCAAAGCAGGGTTTTCACAGTCCGGCGATCTTTCGACCCAAGGACATCAATCAGCTCCGATGACAACCACCATAAGTTACGATGAGATAATCGAAACGCAGGGCATCAAGGTTCCTTTCGTTCCCGGCATCATCACGCCGCCGATCGAAAAACCCATGCGCAACAACCGCTACGAAGGCGGTGAAAGCAAAGCGCTGGCGGAACTCCTAGAGCAAGGCGACCGGATCCTTGAATTGGGGGCCGGTGTCGGTGTTACTTCGACCATCGCGGCGCTGCAACCGGGTGTTGAAAGTGTGCTGGCGGTAGAAGCAAATCCAGCCCTTATTCCGCTGGTGACCGAGACCTATCGGCTCAATAACGCGAAGAATGTCACATTGCTCAATGGCATTGTTGTTCCAGACGAAGCAGAACCTGCGGTATTCTATCTAAGGGAAGATTTTTGGGCCTCGTCGATGGAACCCGATAGTCGTCCGTACAAAGAAGCAGTGAAAGTTGCCCCCCTTAGCATCAAAGATCTCATGGTTCGCCAGAAACCGACCGTGATCTCTTGTGACATCGAGGGCGCAGAGCTTGGGCTGTTCAACGATATCGACCTGTCTCAGGTCCGCCTGATGATCCTTGAGTTTCACCCAAAGGTCTACGGTCAAGAAGGCGTCGATGGCATAATCTCTATGCTTTGGAACAAAGGGTTTTCGGCGGTTCCTGTGGACAAACCTACTTCTGTACGCCGCTTTGTGCGCCGTCAGATTGATCCCGTCGAGGCACAATGGCCTCCCCAAGATCCTAACGTTCTTATCGCGACATGCATGAAAGACGAAGGGCCGTTCATTCTGGAATGGGTTGCATGGCACAAGGCCATTGGTGTTGATAATTTTGTCGTCTTCACCAACGATTGCACTGATGGCACCGATCTCATCCTTGAACGGCTCCAGACGCTTGGTCATTTGCGTCATCTTCCCAACCCAGCTTTGGCGACGAAGAGCACGTATTTCCAACCCATCGCTTTGTCATATGTGCCTTTCCTGGCCGAGTGGAAGAAAGCCGATTTTTTTATTTCGATGGATGTAGACGAATTCATCAATATCAGGGTCGGAGATGGCAAGCTTACCGACCTGATGGCCGCAACCGGTTTTTTCGATGCCCTGTCCATGTCCGAATTAAATCATGGGGCAAACAATCAGGAAAGTTTTACCCCCGGGCTGGTGACAGAACAGTTCCCACGCCACCAGACAGAGACACCGGGTGTACGCAAAGCGCTGCGCGGCGTGAAAACCATAACGCGGATTTCATCGAAGCTGGACAAACCGCGCAACCACAGGCCGGATTTCCGCGCGGATAGCGCAGCACCGGTCTGGCGCGATGGGGCAGGGCGAGAGCTAACGACGCTTCACGACGATCCGACGCTGAATGGTATTGATGTACGCGGCAGCTACGCGCTGGTAGTGCTGGATCATTTCCCACTACGCTCACTTGAGAGCTTTCTCATCAAGATGTTTCGCGGCGACGTGGTTGTCAAAAAGAACCAGGTTTCGCAGCGCTATTGGCGGCTTCGCAATAAAAATGACGAACTTTCCTCAGACTTTGCACGACAGCAACAAGCGTTTCGTAAAGAGCTAGATCAACTGTTTGCTGATGACGCACTGCGCGAACTTCATGATGCAGCGTGCAAAGTGCACGCAGAGCGTGCCAAAGAGCTATTGAAGCTGCCCGAATACAATGAGCGACGTGAGTGGATCAAGACGAATAGCTGGTAGCCACAAGTCACGCACGAAGGTTTAGTTGACCAAACCTTCAAGGCGCTCGCGATAAACGCGGAGGCAATTGTCATGCGCAGCCGCAACGCCGGGCAGGGCGGCTAGTTCTTTCATCTGCTGCGCAAGCTTTTCAGACTGGGCAATCATTCGGTCGTCCAAAACCGCGTTCTGATTATAGACCCGCCAATAGCGGTCTTGAAATCTAAAATCACGGTCATCCGCATCGACGGGTTTGGTGCCTTGGCCGCGAAGCTTCTTTAACAAGAAACTATCCTTGGTCTTCACGGGATAATGGCAAATCGCGGCCCAATCATGCGCGATGGCTTCCGGTGGTACGGCACCAAGGCCATGGCGCATGCGTTTGCCTGACCGGTACATCGTGGCTGGCATCGGGCTGCCAGCCGCATTT
>CAYZKE010000071.1:0-10581 GCA_964478505.1 uncultured Loktanella sp. | reverse complement strand
TGAAAGAGCCGGAAAAATCTAGCTTCTGGCGGTCCAATGTTGGGGAGCACAGCATTCGGGCATAACTCCCAACCTAAATTAGCGGATGCAAATGGGAGCAGGTCAGAATCCACCAGATGCCGGGACTAAACACCTCAGTTTGCCACAAAAACAAATTGACGCCACAAAAAGACCAATACTATTTTTAGCGCTTTGCCTCTAAACCATTTTTGCTGGCATTACTCCATGAGTTGTGGTGCGAAGCCTATGTAAGTTTTTGAGTACGAATGCAACGGAAGCAATCGGCCACAAAGAAGTACAATTTGTCTATTGGTAGTTTCTGAGGTCATGATGCCGAGATTAGATAAGAAGTACGAAGAGAAAATAGAGAGTGTGGGAGTTACATCGACAGATAGAGCTTTGAGGGCTGAAGATTTTAAGTGGCTTTTCCTTTCACTTGATGAACCCGATATAAGTGAGTTCGATCCTATTGCAAGAATGCTTTGGGAGAGGCTTTATATGGTAACGAATTTACTGCGAGGATCAGACGGACTATCTTTCGATCAGATCCTTGAGGCCACAGGTTTACTCCCATCCGAGGCCAAACAATGTGTTCGTATTTTAATCAACTTGGGAGCAGAAATCGAAATCAAAGCCAGCGGCGATCTAAAGGTTCAGTTGTTCGTTCTACACAATTGAGGCGTTAGAAATGTTAAAGTCATCTGTCCCTCATCCTAGTTTTTGTGACCAATGGGGACCTAAACTTAGAGAGTGGTTGGCCCATATGGACCTGTCGCTGTTTGATGCCGCTCTTTTGATAGCATTTACTGCAACAAAGGAGACTAACTATGGGACTGAAACGGACGGACGAACTCTGGCAAGATGTGGTGCGCATCGCGCTGACCAGTGGGCTCGAGCGTAAGCAGGTGACGATGCCCCGCTTGGTAAAACGGGGGCGGAGGATCGGCCGGAGATTGTCGTGGGCGCAGTGGTGATCCGGTTGGAAGCCGGGGCTTCAGCGGAACGGATTGTATCGGTCGTGCGCGGCTTGGATGAACCGCCCCGGGTTTACCGGAGAGTAAAACTCTCAAAGGATGAGCCCTATGGAAGAGAAGAAGCACACCCCGAAGTACACGGCTGAGTTCCGCGAGCGCGGCGTCCGGCTGTATCGCGAACACCGCTCGGACTACACGAGCGATAGCGCAGCCTACAAGGCGATTGCCGGTAAGCTTGGCTGTTCACATGACACGCTGCGCGCCTGGTGCATCCAGGCCGCCCGAGACGCTGGAGAACGCGATGGTTTCACCAGTGAGCAGAAGGCCCGGCTCAAGGAGCTGGATCGTGAGAACAAAGAACTGCGGACGGCTAACGAGATCCTGAAGAAGGCGTCTGCGTATTTCGCGATGGCGGAGCTTGACCGCCCGTTCCGCAAATGATCGCGTTCATTGACGATCACCGAGGTGAGTTTGGGGTCGAGCCGATCTGCCGTGTTCTGCCGATCGCGCCATCTACCTACTATGCTCGTGCCGCCATTGCCCGGAACCCCGATATGGCCTCGGATCGCGCGAAGCAGGATGCGAAGGATTTGGTTGACATCAAGTCTGTCTATGCCACGAGCGAAGGCCGCTACAGAGCTCGCAAGGTCTGGCATCAGCTCCGCCGGGACAAGCAGGACATTGCGCGTTGCACGGTCGAAAGGCTGATGAGAGAGCATGGATTACAAGGGGTTACGCGTGGCAGGAAGCACACCACGATCCCAGACCCCGCGCTGGCTTGTCCGGATGAAAAGGTCAACCGCGAGTTCACGGCCACGGCCACCAATCAGCTCTGGGTCTCGGACTTTACCTATGTCTCAACCTGGATGGGAATGGTATATGTCGCCTTCGTCATCGACGTCTTCGCGCGCAAAATCGTTGGCTGGCGCGTCTCGACATCGATGACCACGAGCTTTGTTCTCGATGCCTTGAATCAGGCTGTTTGTCAGCGCTGTCCGCCACAGGGGAGTGGGCTGATCCACCACTCGGATCGCGGCAGCCAATACCTGTCGATCCGCTACACCGAGCGCCTCGCCGATTCGGGCATCGATACATTGGTGGGCAGCGTCGGTGACAGCTATGATAATGCCTTGGCTGAGAGCGTCATCGGCTTCTTCAAGACCGAAGTCAGCGAGTTCTTCGGCTCCTGGAAATCCGTCGGCCATGTCGAGTGGGAGACCCTCCAGTGGGTCAGCTGGTACAACACAGAGCGGCTACATGGCGCAATTGGTCATCGGCCGCCGCAAGAAGTGGAGGACGCCTTCTATGCAAGCATGAATGCCCTTGATAAAGTCGCATAAATTTTGAACAAAAAACTCTCCGGTAAACTCGGGGCGGTTCATATGCAGGATCACTTGCGCGTCCTTTGGGCCATTCTTATCCCAGCTGTTGTTGAGGGCTTCGCGCGTATGCGCAAGCCACTCAGGACACCAGCCTTACCTCAAAGCCAGCAGTTGCGAGATGGTACGCCAAGGCACGGTGATAATTGTAAGCGGTGCGCCGCCCCCACACTTACGGCATAGCGCCTGATCTGCGATTCAGAGGCTTCTTTGGATTGTGGGGAGTTTCTCGATGGTAGCTATAAGCGAGTTTCTGGCAAGTGTGCCTCGGCGTGCGGACGGCAAGCGCAATTGGCCGCCGGAGTTGAAGGCGCGGATTGTGGCTGAGACGTTGATCGAAGGCGAGACTGTCAACGCGGTAGCGAAGCGATATGAGCTGATCCCGAGTACGGTGTCAGATTGGCGGCGGATGGCGCGGCAGGGCAAGCTGGTTCTGCCAAATTTGGATGGTATGCATTTTGTGCCAGTTGAGATTGAGGCGACTGCGCCTGCCGCCCAGCCTCTGCTCGCCACATCCTCCAACACGATTGATGTGATCAAAGGCGATGTCACCGTGCGTCTTGATGCGGCAACGCCTGCGGCGCGGATCGCCGAGATCGCCCGGGCTTTGGCGACGTGATCACGCCATCCCACAAGGTGCGGATTTTTTTAGCCAGTGATCCGGTGGACTTCCGCAAGGGCCATGATGGGCTGGCCGCCTTGGTACAAAGCCAATTGCGCCAAAAGCCTTTTGATGGGTCGGTCTATGTCTTCCGCGCCAAGCGTGCGGATCGGCTGAAGCTGATCTATTGGGACGGGAGCGGATTGGTGATGGCATACAAGCGGCTCGAAGATAACAGCTTCACATGGCCCGCGATCAAGAATGGGGTGATGCGGCTGGAACCGGCGCAGTTTGAGGCGTTGTTCGCGGGTTTGGATTGGCGGCGCGTGCGACCTTTGGAGGTAGCGGCTCCGGCTGCGGCGGAGTGACTCATGGGGGCGTTTGCGCGGGCCATTCTGCCCTTGTTTTGTTATGGCATCAGGCATGACCGCACCTGATGAATTGCCCGATGACATTGCCGAATTGAAGGCGATCATCCGTGCGCAACAAGATCAGAATGCGCGACTTGAGGCGCTGGTCGCCTCCTTCAAAAAGGCGCTCTTCGGGGCCAAATCCGAGAAGATCGATCCAGCCCAATACGAGCTGGAATTGGAGGATATTGAGACCGCCATCGCGCAGGTGGAAGCCGAGATCGATGCCGATGAACGCACAGCACCCGTGCGGTCAACAAAGCCACGCCAAACCAACCGGGGATCGCTGCCCAAGCATCTGGAGCGGGTGGAAGTGGTCATTGAACCCGAGCTGTCGTGTACCTGCGGGGCCGAGCGTCACGTCATTGGCGAAGATGTCAGCGAGCGGCTGGATATTGTCCCCGCCCAGTTCCGGGTGATTGTCACCCGCCGCCCTAAATACGCTTGCCGGTCCTGCGAGGGCGGGATCACCCAAGCTCCAGCTCCCGCCCACATCATTGCGGGCGGTATGCCAACCGAGGCGATGTTGGCGCATGTGCTTGTCTCAAAATACGCAGACCACTTGCCACTTTACCGTCAGGCGCAAATCTACAGCCGCCAAGGGATCGATCTGGATCGCTCGACCTTGGCCACATGGGTCGGGAAATCGGCGTTCGAACTGACCCCGGTCTATGAGGCGCTCATGGCCGATCTGAAGCGCTCCACCAAGCTCTTCATGGACGAAACACCCGCACCGGTTCTGGCCCCAGGGCGCAAACGCACCAAAACTGGATACTTCTGGGCGCTGGCCCGTGATGACAGGCCATGGGGCGGCGAGGACCCGCCCGGTGTGGCCTTTACCTACGCGCCCGGTCGATCCGGCCAGCATGCAGACAATATCTTGAAAGGCTTCAGCGGCATCCTGCAGGTCGATGGATACGCAGGCTATAACCGCTTGCTCAAACGCCCAGCACAGGATGTGACGCTGGCATACTGCTGGGCCCATGCCCGTCGCAAACTGCATGATGTCACCCAGTCCGGCGCGGCCCCAATTGCGCAGGAGGGCTTGGCGCAAATCCAGACGCTCTATCGCATCGAAAAAGACTTGCGCGGCCTGACCGCCGACCAACGTCACGCTGCACGGCGGGAACGCTCAAGACCCATCATCGATACCCTCGAGCTTTGGCTTGCCCAAAGTCGTGCCCGTGTCTCGGCCAAATCCCCAACCGGAGAGGCCCTGAAATACATTGCCAAATACTGGGATGGGCTGTGCCGCTTCCTGAGCGATGGCCGCATCGAACTCGACAATAATCCCGTCGAGCGCACCATTCGCCCCATTGCTCTGAACCGCAAAAACGCGCTCTTTGCTGGGCACGACGCTGGAGCTCAGAACTGGGCCGTCATCGCGTCCCTGATCGAGACCTGCAAACTCAATAGGATCGAGCCATATGGATATCTCTCTGGCGTCCTAACAGCCATCGCTGAGGGGCATAAACAAACCGACATCAACGCATTGCTGCCTTGGAATTACGTCACACCCGTGTGACCGGCGCACCGCTTACTGATAATTGCCAGTCGCCTCAAAGGCTACACGCACTGGCCGTCCGTATTCCCTCAGTACTTTGACGAGGCGGTTGAAGTCGGCGAGTTCGTTTAAAACGGTTAAGCGACGTCGCCGTTTTTTATCTGGAATAGCAATCAAAACTTCACGCCGGGCCTTGGCGATGTCGATAGCCACCAAACTAGGGGCATCTTGTGCAACAATAATCTTGGTCATAGTCGGTCTCCTTTGCGGTGTGATTTGTTCAAAACCACTGTAAGGACCCGAGATCCGGCTATGACCACCTGCTGCCGTAGCGCGACAATCTGGATGAGAGAACTTGGTCGCAACGTTGACGACGATGGCGTGCTTTACCGCCAGCATCAAGTTTTTTGTGCGTTTTGATTGTCGCGCAGCGTCAATCAGGTTTGGTGTTGGCTGGTGTTGGCTGGTGTTGTTCGTTGATCGGGGCGTCTTGGGCCCTTTGCCTGTTCAGCCGCGCGTCGCCGATAGCTTTCCACGTTCATTTCAAAGATGGTTGCGTGGTGAACAAGTCTGTCGACGGCGGCCAGGGTCATGGCCGGGTCTGGGAAGATTGCGTTCCATTCCCCGAAGGGCTGGTTGGCCGTGATCAGCATGGATCGGCGTTCGTATCGCGCACTGATGAGCTCGAACAGCACGCTGGTCTCGGCCTGATCCTTGGTGACATAGGTTATGTCGTCGAGGATCAGCAGGTGGTACTTGTCCAACTTCGCGATGGCGCTTTCGAGGAGGAGATCGCGCCGCGCTTGCTGCAGCTTCTGCACCAGGTCGGTGGTTCGTGTGAAGAGTACGCGGTAGCCCTTCTCGACAAGGGACTGGCCGATGGCCGATTCGAGATGCGACTTGTCCACACCCGGCGGGCCGAACAGCAGAATGTTGCTGCCCTTTGAGACCCAGCTGTCGCCCGCGGTGATGGCGCTGACATGCGCTTTCGACACCATGGGGACGGCTGTGAAGTCGAAGGTCTCAAGTGTCTTTCCGGGCAGCAGTCTGGCTTGCGCCAGGTGTCGTGCGATGCGGCGGCGATCACGTTCAGCCAGTTCATGTTCCACCAGAGTGCTGAGCAATCGTGCGGCGGGCCACCCTTCTTTATCGGCCTGTTCTGCGAAGCGAGGCCAGAGGACTTTGAGGGTTGGCAAGCGCAACTCGGTCAGGGCAAGGTTCAGACTGGCGGCATCTGTCTGGGACGATGTCACGCTGTCACCTCCAGATCGGATGCTGGGGTGCTGGCCAACCGGTTATAGGACTTGAGATCGGCCAGCTGCACCTTGACGGTCGGAAGCGTATCTTCTGATGGGCCGAACAGCGCGCGTAGCGTTGGAATGTCTGGAGTGCGGTGCTGACGGAGATCTTCTTCGAGGTGCGCGGCCAGTTCAGCTTCGCAGCCCCGGTCGTGGGCCAGCGCCAGAAGATCGACTGTGATGCGGCACGCAGCCTTGTCGCCGACTTTCTCCAGGAGCGCTTCGAACATGTCGCGAAATGCCCGCCGCGGAAAGAGTTGGTCACGGTAGACCAATCCCGTCAGGGCCATAGGCTTTTTGCGCAGCGAATGGATGACGTGGTGATAGTTGACCACATGGCCATGGCTGCCATCCCGGGCGGCACGACCACGCGGCAGCGTCATTTGGAGCGTACTCCCTAGAAACACCTCGAGCCGATCATCGTAGAGCCGGACCCGAAGCTGATGGCCAATCAACCGTGACGGCACGGTGTAGAACACCTTGCGCAAGGTGAAGCCTCCGGAGGAGGTGACGCGTAGGGTGATCTCTTCGTAATCGGTGGTCCGCCGGGCGGGTAATGGCTGGAGGGTCTCGCGTCCCGCATCTATCCGCTTAGCGTTACGCGCATTGATCCGGCCGACAATCTCGTCGATGAAGCGCCTGTAGGCTGGCAGATCTTCCGAGTCGTGCGACCCTCGCATGAGTAAGCGTCCTCGATGGCGCGCTTGAGATGCCCATTAGGGCTCTCGATGGAGCCGTTCTCGTGGGCGACACCTTTGTTGTTGCGCGTTGGTGTCATGCGGTAGTGGTGGCACAGGGCGTCAAAGCGGTCGGTCAGATCGTCTCTGGCGACCTGGTCGAGATTCTTGAAGGCCGCTGACAAGCTGTCGGTGCGATGGATCGCAGGGATCCCGCCGAGTGTCCACAGCGCATTCTGCAGGCCCTCGGCCAAGGTGACATAGCACTCGCCGCCTAGGACCACATGGGCGTGCTGGAAGCCGCTATAGGCGAGCCGGAAGTGATACAGGCGATGATCAAGGGGGGGAGCCAGCGATGGTCACGCCCGATTTGCCCATGGCCGTGAAATCCGAAAGCCCCATCTTGCCCAGTTCATGGATTTGCCGGAACATCACCTCCTGCTCAGGGCCATGCTCGGCGTTCCAGGCCCGTATCCGCCGTCCCAAGGTCCGTCGGATGCCGGGGCTGAGCTCGGGGTGGCGGCGAAGAACTTCTTCGTAAACGGCGATCGGTCGGATCCCGGGGGAAGACTGCAGCATCGGCACAATATCGGTGTCGAAAATCTTGGCCAATGGATCAGGCCGGCGCCGCCCTCGCGACTTCTTCTTTTGGGAAGGCAAGGTTGGATCGGCTTGCAACCGATAGCCCGTGGCCTGGCTGAAACCCGCCTTGGCAGCAGCCACGGGAACGGTATGGGATTGTTTAAGCGTCATGAAGAGCCTCATTTGTTGGTCAGTGATATGACGGCCCGGCATGAACGATCTCCCATTGTGAAAGATCATTACCTATCCGAGTCGGTCACGACCGACAGACTCCCCAAAGTGTGGCGAAATGCGGGGGTGGCATCTCTCCAGTCGGGCTACGCCCTCCCTGCGAGACACTACCCCCGCGTTCTCATCCTGATTGACGCTGCATTCTCAACTTGTTTGTCGCGCGGCATGCTGCGCTATTTGGGGGCTGCGCAGGGGGTCAGAGTCTCTAAATCAGCATCATTCCGAAGGTGTTACGGCAGCGAATTTATCTCTCGCGACCTCAATCTGTGGGCTTATGCCAACGACGTCACGCTGGACTTCTCACGGCCGGGAAAACCGACCGACAACGGGTTCATCGAAGCCTTCAACAGCAAACTCAGGGCGGAATGTCTGAACTCGCATTGGTTCATGAGCCTTGCGGATGCCCGCGAAAAGTTGGAGGATTGGCGTAGGCACTATAACGAGGATCGACCCCACAGCGCGATCGGATATAACGTCCCGATCGTCATGCATTATCCCGACGGCGTCACCTGCCCGTCGTTGTGAAAGAACCGGAAAAATCGAGCTTCCGGTGGTCCAATATTGAGGAGCAGAGCATAGAGAAGAATGGCTTAAATGTGGCGCAAGGTGGAATTGGGTGGCGGCGTTGCCTCAAAATAGCCATTATTACTTCTTGGGGTTACAGGGTAAGGACTGGGGATGTTTGCCAAATAGGCGGACCGAAACACTGGCCATTCAAAAGTTTTCTCAAACAGAAAGACTGAAAATGTTTAAATTTAAAGTTTTGTTCTCGATGATGGTGCTGACTATCGGAGCGAATTCAGTGTATGCAGAAGAGTGGAGGTCCGGTTGGTACGGCGGCGCGGCTTTGACGTACTCTACTGGCGAAACTACTTGGGATCGTAGCCGTGGAAATAGGCGCAATGCCGATATGCCTGGTTTGAGAACACCTAACTTGAATAATGAAGGTCTCGGTTTTAGCGTCAACCTGGGATACGACTGGTCTGTATTCGAAAATATAGGATTGGGTGTCGAAGCCTCATTTTTACCTAAAATGGGTAGCACCTCTTCAGCAGAGAGTTGCCCGGGAAGTGGAAGGACGACGGATCAAGTGTGTAGCGCTAGTGTATCAAACTCGATACAGCTTGGTGGTCGCTTCCTTTATGAATTAAATGAAGGAAGTGCTATTTTACTGCGTGGCGGTCTCAATAGCGCTGAGATTACTACCCGCCGCATTAGCCCTTTACAAAGTACCGGCACTGATACTGAGGATCGGCGTAAGGGCGCTTACGTAGGCGTCGGATATCTTCTTGGGTTAAGCAACGGGGGCAGAATTTCTTTAGACGTTAGCCATCATCATTTTCAATCATTTGATGCAGAACCGTCTTTTGACAATCCCAGTCGGTCTGGTCGAAACGATGTGCGTTCATCTACGACTGTAGCAAGTTTAAGGTACGAATTTCGGTTATAGAAAGGGCTTTTCACATCTTGAGCTAATGGGATGAACTGCCTTTCCGCCAAACCGCAGCTATTGTTGCGGGCATAGGTGGAGAGAGGAGCATTCTGATGGGTATCGAAATATTGGGCATTGATCTGGGCAAGACCGTTTGTAGCCTTGCGGGACTGGACGCAACAGGCGCGGTCGTGTACCGCAAACGCCTTCAACGGCACCGGTTGCTGGACTTTCTGGAAGGTTTGGATCCCTGCATTGTTGCGATGGAGGCTTGCGGCGGCGCGCATCACATTGGTCGTTTTTGTCTTCAACACGGACATGAGCCTCGACTGATGTCGCCGCTTTATGTCTGGCCCTACGTCAAGGTTCACAAAAATGATGACCGTGATGCGGAGGCGGTCGCCGAGGCCGCGACGCGCCCGACAATGTCATTCGTCGCGATCAAATCAGAAGAGCAGCTTGATCTTCAGGCTCTGCATCGGGTCCGCGAGCGGCTGGTGACCGAAAGGACACGCCTTATCAATCAGGGCCGGGGCTTTCTGATGGAGCGCGGCATTCGGGTCGGAACGGGTCGCCACGTCTTCCAGAAAGAGCTGGTGAGATTGGTTGCGACAGGCACCGCTGATCTGTCGCACCGTATCCTGTCGATATTGTCGGACATGATGGCGGAGCTGGCCACGACCAACGACCGGGTCGAAGCGATCGACACCGAGATCAAGGCTCTGGCCAAGGCAGATGCCGACATGCAGCGCTTGATGGAAATCCCTGGCGTCGGCCCAACGATTGCCAGCGCCCTTGTGGCCGCCGTCGGAACCGGCAGCAGCTTTGCCAAAGGGCGCGATCTTGCCGCGTGGCTTGGTCTCGTGCCACGGCAGATCACCACAGGTGGAAAAGCCAAGCTGATCGGCATCTCAAAGCACGGCAACCGATACCTCCGTAAATTGTTCATCCATGGGGCGCGGACCGTTCTGCATCTCGTGCGGGATCGAACATTGCCTATAACGCAATGGGCAGATGGGCTGAAAGAGCGGGCGCACGTGAATGTCGCTGCCGTTGCCATGGCCAACAAGATGGCGCGGATCGCCTGGGCCGTATTGACGAAAGGCGAGCGATATCGTCCCGCGGCGCTTGTGGGCGCATAGACACGCAACCGCGCAACAAGAAACATAGGAATCTGCGAGCGAGAAGGAGATGGACCAACGACCAATCGGCGTCTTGTCAGTCTGACGGGGAGCATGGCCCCCCAGAGTGCCGATGAGCTAACGAGACATGAGGCGCGCGACTTCCCATCTTGGTCAGGGGCACATCGAATGGCTCCATCGAAAGACCGAATACATAGAAGCAGGGTCAAAGGGACATCAACAAAACGCTTGCAGGGGAAGGCAGTTCATACATGCCCCCCATTTATTGGACAGGATCTGTCGTAAATTAAGCTACTCTGCTGTGCTCCCCAACATTGGACCGCCAGAAGCTAGATTTTTCCGGCTCTTTCA
>CAYZKE010000070.1:2753-10587 GCA_964478505.1 uncultured Loktanella sp. | reverse complement strand
ATTGAACGCGCAGCGTTCGGCGGACGCCGCCGAGATTGATGCCATTCTGGACGAACTCAAACCCCTGATCGAGGAGACATCCCATGCCGCAGGTTGAGATTGTTATCGGGGGTCGCACCTTTGAGGTGGCCTGTCAGGACGGCGAAGAGCATTTCCTGCATTCCGCCGCTGCGATGCTGGACGCGGAGGCCAGCCATCTGGCCGATCAAATCGGGCGGATGCCTGAAGGACGGATGCTATTGATGGCGGGGCTGATGCTGGC
Organism: uncultured Loktanella sp.; assembly: GCA_964478505.1. GTDB lineage: Bacteria > Pseudomonadota > Alphaproteobacteria > Rhodobacterales > Rhodobacteraceae > Yoonia. The sequence continues at coordinate 10,325 of CAYZKE010000070.1, read as the reverse complement.
GGATAAGACCGCTGGTCTGGAAGATAAGGTGCGTCAGCTGGAAACAGAGGCCGCAAATATGCGAGCGCAGATGGAAAATCTGCAAAGCCAACCGACACCGGCGCCTGTGCGCGTCGAGGTGCCCGTCGTGCCTGCTGCTGTGACCGAAGCCTTGGCCGAGATCGCGGCACGTGCCGAAGCCTTGGCGGATCAGGTCGAAGCCCGATAGACAAAAGGCGGGCAGGGCGCCCGCCTTTCTCAGTCTTAGCCGTTCGCTTCGCGAATTTTCTCGGCGGCGTCTTTATCGAAGTTCACACCGCTTTCTGCAAAGAGCGTGTCGAGTTCGCCTGAGAGCGTCATCTCGGTGATGATGTCGCAGCCACCGACGAATTCGCCTTTGACGTAAAGCTGCGGAATGGTGGGCCAGTCAGAGTAGTCCTTGATCCCCTGCCGGATTTCGTCATCGGCCAGCACGTTCACGTCGGCATAGTCCACGCCCATGAAGTTCAGGACGCCCGCGACACGGGACGAGAACCCGCATTGTGGCATGCTTTTGGTGCCTTTCATGAAAAGAACTACGTCATTGGCTGTGACGGTGTCTTTGATCTTGTCTTGCGCTGTCATGTTCTTCGGTCCTCCTGCTTGGCGTCAAAGTCTTTGAAGACTTTGGGCCAAATTTTTGAAAAATTTGGGCTAGTTTGGCGCCTTGGTTGTCAAAGCCAGCGCATGCAACTCGCCGTTGCTGCCGTCCATCTTGCCTTTGAGCGCGGCATAGACAGCGCGTTGTTGCTGGACCCGGTTCTTTCCACGAAAGCTTTCGTCGATAACTTCGGCCGCAAAATGGGACCCGTCGTCACCCTGCACGTTGATTGTGGCGTCCGGGAAGGTTTCGCGCAGGAGGGTCTCGATCTCGAAGGCGGTGATAGGCATTTGCGGTCCTTTTGGTGCGTTTGTTTTAAGTTAGGGCCGCTTGCGCCGGGGGACAAGTGGGGATGCCTCCGGCGGGAGTATTTTGGGCAAGATGATAATCAGGCGACCGCGTTTTCAAACGCGGTGCGGAACATCTGGCTCAGTTCTGGCAGGGGTGCGCTCTGGCTGCCAAAGGTAATCTGGTCGCCGCCCACTTTGCCCACAGTTGTCAGAGGTACATGCGCTTGGCTGGCGGCGATCATCAGTGCTTCGGCCTGATCGAAGTTGCAGGCAATCAGGTAGCGCGCCTGATCCTCGCCAAAGAGGGTCGGCGTGTCTTCGGCATCCAGCGTGATCCCGACCCCTGCCGCCTCGGCCAACTCGAAGGCCGCAAGGGCCAGACCGCCGTCGCTGAGGTCGGTGCAAGCCTTGATATAGGCGTGGTTGGCGCGGATGAAATCACCATGCGCTTTCTCAGCCACAAGATCGACGGGAGGCGCATCGCCTTCGGCGCGCCCGTATACTTCGGCAAGCAGCGCGGATTGCCCGAGGTGGCCTGCGGTTTCGCCAAGCACCAGCAGCACATGGCCTTCGCGGATATCGCCGGTGATCATGTGATCGGGGTGGTGGATGATGCCGACGGCGCCGATGGTGGGCGTGGGCAGAATGCCTTTGCCGTCGGTTTCATTATAAAGTGACACGTTGCCCGACACGATCGGCATGTCGAGCGCTTTGACGGCCTCGCCGATACCTTGGATCGCACCGACAAATTGCCCCATGATGCGCGGCTTTTCAGGGTTGCCGAAATTCATGTTATCGGTTGTTGCCAAGGGTGTCGCACCCACCGCGGTCAGATTGCGGTAAGCTTCGGCCACTGCCTGTTTGCCGCCCTCAAAGGGGTTGGCTTTGACATAGCGGGGGGTTACGTCGCTGGTGAAGGCAAGCGATTTCTCGGTGCCATGGACCCGCACGATGCCCGAACCGGCACCGGGTGTGCGCGCGGTGTCGCCCATGACCTGTTGGTCGTATTGCTCATAAACCCATTGTTTGCCTGCATAGTTGGGGCTGCTGATCAGCGCCTTCAGCCCGTCGATGGGATGCACACCCGGCACCTCGCCCAATGGGGCCGCAGGGGGTGTGGGTTCCCACGGGCGGTCGTATTCGGGGGCAGAGCCGGAGAGGGTCGCCAAGGGCAGATCGGCCATGATCTTGCCATTGTGCTCGATGATGAAACGATCCTCGGCGATTGTTTCGCCAACGATGGCAAAGTCGAGGTCCCATTTGACGAACACGGCGCGCGCCTCGGCCTCAAGCTCGGGCTTGAGCACCATCAACATGCGCTCCTGACTTTCGGACAGCATCATCTCATATGCGGTCATATTCTCTTCACGCTGGGGAACGGCGTTCAGGTTCAGTTTCACACCCAAACCGCCCTTGTCGCCCATTTCCACGGCAGAACAGGTGAGACCAGCGGCCCCCATATCCTGGATCGAGATCACGGCGCCAGTGGCCATCAGTTCCAGTGTGGCTTCCATCAGGCGTTTTTCGGTGAAGGGATCACCGACCTGCACGGTGGGGCGCTTTTCTTCAATGCTGTCATCGAACTCTGCTGATGCCATCGTCGCACCGCCGACACCGTCGCGGCCTGTCTTGGCGCCCAAATAAACCACAGGCATGCCAACGCCGGAGGCAGCGGAGTAGAAAATCTTGTCCGCATCCGCGAGGCCTGCGGCGAATGCATTCACAAGGCAGTTGCCGTTATAGGCGGGATCAAAGCGCACTTCGCCGCCCACGGTGGGCACGCCAAAGCAGTTGCCGTAGCCGCCGACACCCGCAACCACGCCGTTGACCAACTGCCGTGTTTTGGGGTGTGTCGGTTCGCCGAAGGAGAGCGAGTTCATCGCCGCAATTGGGCGCGCGCCCATGGTAAACACATCACGCAGGATGCCGCCGACGCCTGTGGCCGCCCCCTGATAGGGTTCAATGTAGCTGGGGTGGTTGTGGCTTTCCATTTTGAAAACCACTGCTTGCCCGTCACCGATATCAACGACGCCTGCGTTTTCTCCAGGACCACAGATCACTTGGGGGCCAGTCGTGGGCAGTGTGCGCAGCCATTTTTTCGAGGACTTGTAAGAGCAATGCTCGTTCCACATTGCCGAAAAGATGCCGAGTTCTGTGAAGGTCGGTTCGCGGTCTATGATTTCAAGGATGCGCTGATACTCGTCAGGCGAAAGCCCATGGGCTGCGATCAGGTCTTCGGTGATTGCTGGCTCTTGCATCTTGGTCCCCCGCGCTTGAGTCGCGCGTGTTTTACGGGGTTGCGGTTGGGAGGGAAAGAGAACTGTTGATTTGCACGCTATATAATGGTGCGTGTCGGGAATTTGCCGGAAACCGGCACGGGTTGCACTGGGCCAAAAAAAAGCCGGGCACAAGGCCCGGCAAAGTCCAACAGGGAGGTGAGGTTGATGAGCGCTATCGCATCATCAGCCTCGATTGACCAAATAGGGTGCGTTTTTTGACCAATCAAGAAAAAATGGGTTGCGTTATCGCAATGCCGCTATGTTCCCACTGCATAGCTGCTGGATCAAATCGCAGAAATGAAGCGCTTTGGCACTGATTTCGAACGATAATTCTGCCTGAGGTTGCGTCGCGCTATATGTCCGTCGCTTCGCGCATTTTTCGCCGATGCGTGAAAATCTCGTCCTGTACGAAGTCGCGGAAGGCCGCGATACGTTTGGATTGCCGCAATTCCTCGGGGTATGCTAGGAAAACGGGCACTTCGCCGCTTTCAAGGTCCGGCAGGACGCGCACAAGATCGGGAAAATCCTCGGTCAAATAGTCTGGCAGGACGCCAATGCCGATATTATTGATGACGCCCTGTAGGACCCCGAAATAGTTGTTCACGGTGAACGTGTTGGGAATGTCATATGTCATCAGATGTTGCAGAAGTGTGGCCCCCGCGGCCACCTGAATAGAATTGAGGCTTTGACAGATCAGCCTGTGGTCAGAGATATCCGAAATCTCGACCGGCGCTTTGTTTGTTTCCAGATAGGCTTTCGACGCATAAAGGCGCATCCGCACCGACATCAGCCGCTTGCGGATCAGGTCTGCCTGTGAGGGTTCTTTCATGCGGATCGCCACGTCAGCCTCGCGCATGGGCAGGTCGAGCACGCGTTCTTCCAGCATAAGGTCGATTTTCAGATCGGGGTAGAGTTCGTAGAGCTTTGGCAGGCGCGGGGCGAGCCAGAGCGTGCCAAAGCCGGTGGTCGTGGTGACGCGCAATTCGCCAAATACTTCTTCTTCGCTGTCACGGATGCGTGCTGAGGCGGCCTCGAGCCGTTTGTTCATGCTTTTGGTGGCGTCAAACAACAATTCGCCCTGTTCCGTCAGGATCAGGCCGCGCGCATGGCGGTGAAACAGTGTTGTGTTGAGTGATTCTTCCAGCGCACGAATTTGTCTGCTGACCGCCGACTGCGACAGGTGAAGCGTATCCCCCGCATGCGTCAGCGATCCCGCATCCGCGACGGCGTGAAAGATTCTTAGTTTATCCCAGTCCATAACGGCCTTTTTAAAAATAATTTCTTATATTTGATTTGCAGACATTACCCGAAACGGATGTTTTTATGCAAACCACGATCTCATTTATTTTGTGCTTTGTAGGTCAGCAATTTTGACCTATACTTTAATGTGTAATCGACGCGCGGGGAGGTGCGGGATGTCACATCAGAATGTGTCGCTCAATGATCGATATGACCTTAACAAACACCAGATTTTGCTGAACGGCACACAGGCGCTTGTACGCCTGATGCTGATGCAGCGCGCGCGTGACGAAAAGGCGGGTTTGAATACCGCAGGCTATGTGACCGGCTATCGCGGGTCGCCGCTGGGTGCCGTTGATATGCAAATGACCCGTGCACGTGATGTGCTGGAACCCGCGCAAGTGACGTTTCAGCCCGGATTGAACGAGGATTTGGCCGCGACCGCACTCTGGGGCAGTCAGCAGGCCGAGCTGCGCGGCGAAGGCAAATACGACGGTGTCTTTGGCCTGTGGTACGGGAAGGGGCCCGGTGTGGACCGTTCGGGTGATGTGATGCGCCACGCCAATATGGCAGGCACGTCCCCCAATGGCGGTGTGATCATGGCGATGGGCGATGACCATACCGGCGAAAGCTCGACCACCTTGCATCAATCGGACTGGGCGATGATTGATGCCTATATGCCGATTGTGTCGCCTGCAGGTGTGCAGGAAATTCTGGATTACGGGCTCTATGCGTGGGAACTGTCGCGCTTTGCCGGTGTCTGGGTCGGCCTGAAGACCATGAAGGACACCATCGAGGTGACGTCCGTAGTGGACGGTGATCCCGACCGGATGTCTTTTGTGCGCCCTGATCTGGATTTGCCAGAGGGAGGTTTGAATATCCGCCTTGTTGATACCCCGCAACTGCAAGAGGCGCGGATGATCGACCACAAACGCTTTGCGGCAGAGGCGTTCAGCAGGGCCAACAAGATGGACCAGCGCAAATGGGGCAAACCTGGTGCGAAGATCGGCTTTGTTGCGGCTGGCAAGAATTGGCTTGATTTACAGCACGCACTGGCACTGTTGAATATAGACGCGGCCGAGGCCGAGCGTCTGGGAATCACCACATATAAGGTAGGTCAGGTCTGGCCGCTGGATATGGCGTCGTTCCATGAATGGGCCGAAGGGCTCGACCTGATTGTGGTGGTCGAGGAAAAACGCAAGCTGATCGAGGTGCAGGTCAAAGAGGCGCTGTTTGATGACCGCAACGGGCGGCGGGTTTATGGTTGGCACAAAGGCGATGAACATTCGGCAGGGCGCCGCGAAGAGGTGTTCCAGACCAAGGCGGATCTGAACCCCATCGTGATCGCCGAAAAACTGGGCGGCATCTTGGTGGAAGAGGGATGTGGGTCGGCGGGTGTTGAAGCGGGGCTGACCCAATTGGCCGAAGCGCGCCGTGCCGACAATGCACCCGAGATTGCGCAGCGGTTGCCCTATTTCTGTTCCGGCTGTCCGCATAATTCATCAACCAAAGTCCCCGAAGGGTCGCGCGCCTATGCGGGCATCGGCTGTCACTACATGGTGCAGTGGATGGACCGCGAAACCGTTGGTTTTACCCAGATGGGGGGCGAGGGCGCGAACTGGGTCGGCGAGGCGCCGTTCTCGACCCGCGACCATGTGTTCCAGAACTTGGGCGACGGTACCTATAACCACTCCGGCGTTCAGGCCATTCGGTTTGCGCTGATGGCGGAAACCAATATCACCTACAAAATCCTCTATAATGATGCGGTGGCCATGACCGGCGGTCAGGGCAATGATGGCGGGCTGACCGCCGATCAGATTTGTCGCGAAATTCAGGCGATGGGAGTGCGGAATGTGGCCCTTGTCTATGATGAGAAAGAAGATATCGACCTTGCACGCTTTCCCAAGGGACTGGATGTGCATGAGCGGGCGGAGATGCCATTGGTGCAAGAGAAGTTTAGCAAATACAAGGGTGTGTCGGCTATAGTTTATGTGCAGACCTGCGCTGCCGAGAAAAGACGCCGTCGCAAACGCGGGCAGTTTCCTGATCCTGACAAGCGGGTCTTTATCAATACCGATATCTGTGAAGGCTGCGGCGATTGCGGGGTGCAATCCAACTGTGTGTCCATCGTGCCGGTCGAGACGGAACTGGGCCGTAAACGTGCGATTGACCAGTCGTCGTGCAACAAGGATTTCTCTTGTGTCAAAGGGTTCTGCCCGTCTTTTGTGACGATCGAAGGCGCGAAAATCCGCAAAGAGGCGACGGCGGATGTTGATCTGCCCGACATGCCGGACCCGGTACTGCCTGCGATCAACGGGACCCACAACGTGGTGATTACCGGTGTTGGCGGTACGGGCGTCGTCACAATCGGCGCTGTGCTGGCGATGGCCGCGCATATCGACGGCAAAGGGGCTGGCATGATGGAGATGGCGGGGCTGGCCCAAAAGGGTGGTGCTGTGCATATCCACTGCCGGATCGGCGAGAGGCCAAGCGATATCAACGCGATCCGCGTCGCAACAGGTGAGTGTGACGCGCTGATTGGCGGTGATCTGGTCGTCTCTGCGGGTGCCAAAACGCTGGGGTTGATGAAAACGGGGCGCACCAAAGGCGTTGTAAACAGCCATGAGATTATTACCGGCGATTTCACCCGTAACACCGAATTCCGGCTGCCAAGTGAGGAATTGAAGGTCTCGCTCGGGGCGCGTTTGTCGGATGGTTTGGCGATGTTTGATGCCTCAGATCTGGCCAAGGCGCTTTTGGGCGACAGCATCTATTCAAACATGATGGTCTTTGGGGCAGCATGGCAAATGGGTGCAATTCCAGTGGGTTACGATGCGATCTTGCAGGCGATTAAGCTGAATGGTGCTGCTGTGGAGCGCAATATCCGTGCCTTCGAATTGGGCCGCTGGGCCTATCTGCATCCGGCGGATGCGCAGGCACTGCTAACGCCGAATGTTGTGGCATTGCCCAAATCCACGGCCGAGAAAATTGCCTTCCGCGAGGCGCATCTGGTGGCCTATCAGGGCAAGTGGTTGGCCAAGCGGTATCGCAAAATGGTGGACCGTTTCATGGATGACGGGATGCGCGCTGCGGTCGCAACAGGCTATCACAAGCTCTTGGCGTACAAGGATGAATACGAGGTGGC
>CAYZKE010000070.1:0-2653 GCA_964478505.1 uncultured Loktanella sp. | reverse complement strand
CCCCGTGAAATTCGTGGCTTTGGTCCGGTCAAAGAGGCGAATGCGCGCAAGACTGCCAAGCGCCGCGAAGAGCTTTTGGCGGTCTTGCGGGCGGCCCCGATGCAGCAGGCGGCAGAATAGTCACTTTGTCATGGTATTTTCGTATTTGGCGGGTAAACGACTCTGAATCGTTTTTTGGATAACCTTGCCATGCCTGCAACCGACCGTGATGCCGCCCGTGATATTACCTATGCCTCGTCCGCCAAGCGCCGTTCCGGGCGTGCGGTCATCCGTGTCATGGAGAACGCAACGGGGCGCTTGCGGCTGATCCGCAAGGCGAAAGGCTATGACGCCGAGGTCGCGGCGGGGGCGGATTTCTGGGAGGTCATGTGCACCCGCTATGGTGTCGAACTGGATGTGATTGGCGGGTCGCTTGAGAACATCCCGTGCACGGGGCCGCTGATTGTGGTGTCCAACCATCCCTACGGGATTCTTGATGGGCTGATGATGGGGCGTATCCTGTCGGCGCGCAGGCAGGGTGATTTCCGCGTGCTCGCGCACCGGATTTTCCGGCGTGCGGCAGATCTTGAACGGATTATCCTGCCGATTTCCTTTGACGAGACAAAAGAAGCCGCCAAGCTGAACCTTGAAACCCGCATGAAAGCGATTGCCTACCTGCAAGAGGGCGGCGCGATCGGCATTTTCCCGGGCGGGACGGTGTCCACTTCGGCCACGCCTTTTTCCAAGCCGATGGACCCCAGCTGGCGCACCTTTACCGCCAAGATGGTGGCGAAATCCGGGGCAACAGTGGTTCCGGTGTTTTTCGAAGGGCACAACAGCCGCCTGTTCCAACTGGCCAGCCACCTGCACAGCACGCTGCGCACGGGCATGTTCATCCGTGAATTCAAGGCCAAGATCAACAAACCCGTCCGCGTTGTCATCGGTGAACCGATCCCGCAAGCGACCTTGGAGCGTTTCAAAAAAGACCCCAAAGGATGCATGGATTTTCTGCGTAAAGCCACGTATGAGTTGAGCACAAGCCCGGTGGACCCGACCCACCTGGGGCATGAGTTCGAAGCGAAATACAAGGTACGCAGCAATGGCAGTGGGCATATTCGATAGTGGTCTTGGCGGGCTTACGGTGCTGGACGCTGTGGCCAAACGCCTGCCTGATCTTCCGCTTGTCTACATGGGTGACAGTGCGCATGCGCCTTACGGTGTGCGCACGCCGGATGATATTTACAACCTGACCACCAAATCCACGCAGCGCCTGTTTGATGCGGGCTGTGATCTGGTGATCTTGGCCTGCAACACGGCCTCGGCAGCCGCTTTGCGCCGGATGCAAGAGGGCTGGGTGCCCGAAGGCAAGCGCGTTTTGGGTGTGTTTGTGCCGCTGATCGAGGCCTTGACCGAACGGCAGTGGGGCGACAATTCGCCACCCCGCGAAGTCGATGTGAAGCATGTCGCCCTGTTTGCGACACCTGCCACGGTCTCAAGCCGCGCATTCCAGCGTGAACTGGCCTTCCGCGCCATCGGTGTGGATGTCGAGGCACAGGCTTGCGGCGGTGTTGTCGATGCCATCGAAGACGGCGATATGATCCTCGCCGAGGCGCTGGTGCGCAGCCATGTGGATGCGCTCAAGCGCAAGATGCCGGAACCTGATGCGGCGGTGCTGGGCTGTACCCATTACCCCCTGATGGAAGAGGCATTTCAGGCCGCCCTAGGCCCGCATGTTAAAGTCTTCAGTCAGGCCAATCTGGTTGCAGAGAGCCTTGCCGATTACCTGCAGCGCCGGCCCGAGATGGTTGGCCCGGGGATGGACTCTGCCTATCTGACCACGGGCGATCCGGACCGCGTGTCCAATCGGGCGACCCAGTTTCTGCGACGGAAAATCACCTTTACCGCCGCATAACCGATTTCAAGACCTTTTCATCCTGAGGGATAACCAAATGACCTATAACGTCGCCATTCTGGGCGCTTCCGGCTATACCGGTGCCGAACTTGTCCGCCTGATCGCAACACACCCCGGCCTGCAAATCGTGGGCCTGTCGGGCAATTCCAAAGCGGGGATGGCCATGGCCGATGTATTCCCGCACCTGCGCCACCTTGATCTGCCTGCGCTGACCACCATTGAGGACATGGATTTCGACGGTGTCGATCTGGTGTTCTGTGCTTTGCCACATGCCACATCGCAGGCCGTGATTGCGGAGCTGCCCAAAACGCTCAAAATCGTTGATCTGTCCGCTGATTTCCGGCTGCGCGACTCTGCCGATTATGAAAAATGGTACGGCAAAGCCCACGCGGCGACCGAGATGCAAAAAGAAGCGGTTTATGGCCTGACCGAGTTCTACCGTGAAGACATCAAAGCGGCGCGGCTGGTTGCGGGCACGGGCTGCAATGCGGCTACAGGCCAATATGTGCTGCGCCCATTGATTGAGGCGGGCGTGATTGATCTGGATCAGATCATCCTTGATCTCAAAGCGGCAGTATCGGGCGCAGGACGCAGTCTGAAGGAAAACCTGTTGCACGCAGAATTGTCAGAAGGGGCGCATGCCTATGCGGTCGGGGGGACACACCGGCACCTGGGCGAGTTCGATCAGGAATTCTCGGCCATTGCCGGTCGGCCTTTGAAGATCCAGTTCACGCCGCATCTGATTCCCGCCAACCGCGGCAT
>CAYZKE010000069.1:0-10627 GCA_964478505.1 uncultured Loktanella sp. | reverse complement strand
GCGCCGTCAGGATTCCCTCTCTGACAAACGGGACGCCAGAAACCCATATTAAGGGTTTTCTCAAGTGTGCTTTGATGTCATCCGCCCAAGGCGGGCCCTGTTGTTGCGCGCGGTTTCAGATCGACTTGTATCTTCCGCCTGACGATCTCTTCCGGGTCTGAACGCGCGATACTTTCAACAAGATACTTTCCCGCCTGCATGCCAATTTGCTGCGCCGGAATTTGGACAGTGGATAAGGCGGGGTACATATCTGCGGAACCGGCAAAATCACCGATACCGACGATGGACAGATCCTGCGGGATACGCAGGCCAAGTTGCATCGCAGACGACAGCGCGCCCTGCGCGATGATATCATTGCCGCAAATCAGACCGGTGATGTCTTGGTGCTCGTGCAGAAGTTCGTGGCAAACAGACTTCGCGTGCGCCACGCTATAGGGTGAGCGAACCCGCCATGCGTCGGGTATCTCTATCCCGGCGTCGCGCAGTGCCAGTTCAACCGCCTCAAGCCGGCCACGGGCCCTGTCATTTTCGTAGGTCGGGGGAAAAACCAGCCCAATGCGCCGATGACCCAGCGCAATCAGGTGGTCTGCGGCAAGACGCCCGGCTTCGCGGTTGTCGGACCCGATGCAGGAAATCCGTGACGACTTGGAATAGCTCCATGCAGCAACAACCGGCACATCTTGCGACGCCAGAAGCCGGTATGTGTCGTCGCTGTGATCAAGCCCGACAAGGGCAATCCCGTCTACGCGATGTTCCAGCAGTTTGCGCAGGACCTTATACTCGGCCGTGAGGTCATAACCGTGGGTCGCCAACACCAGCGTAAAGCCCAGATCGACCACAGTATCGTTGAACGATTGGACCAGTTCCGCAAAGATGGAATAGTTCACTGTCGGCACGACGAGACCCAGCGTTGCACTCCGCCGACCATGTATCATTTGGGCGGCACGGTTGCGCACATAGCCTGTTTTGCGAATCGCCCTTTCGACCTTCTTCAGGGTCGTCGGATTGACGAGATCGGGATGATTCATTGCGCGTGATACTGTGGCAGCAGAAACACCCGCCGCCTTTGCTACCGAAAGAATATCTACTTTATACGATTGTTTTTTCATCATAATTCAGTCCGATTTTATGATTTTATGAAAACGTTTGCAATACTGTTTTCATCCCGTAGCCTTGGATGGTCAGATGATCAGCAGGAGCGTTTTGAATGTCGATTTCCGTCACAACCAGTCGCGTCGATGCATTGATGTCGCAAGCGCGCGCGGCACAGGCGGACTATGAGACGCACGGCAGTCAGGCGCGTTATGACCGCGCGGCCCAAGCCGCCGCATGGGCCATTATGGAGCCTGCGCGCAACAGGAAGCTGGCGGAACTTGCCGTCGAGGTCACAGGCCTTGGCAACGTCCCCGATAAGATCATCAAGAACCACCGCAAGACGCTCGGGCTGATGCGCGATATCGCGGATGTGCAGACTTGTGGAATCCTGTCCGACAATGCAGCGACAGGGATCACCGAAATTGCCCGACCGCTTGGCGTGATCGGGGCCGTTGTCCCTTCGACCAATCCCGCCGCCACACCCGCAAACAACGTGATCAACGCGCTCAAATGTGGCAACGCAATCATTCTGTCCCCCTCCCCCAAGGGCGTAAGCTGCTGTGAGATGTTGCTCGCGTTTATCCACGCGGAATTTGACAAGATCGGCGAGGACAAGCGGCTGGTCCAGATGATCCCGCCTCCGGGCACAAAGGCAGACACGCAGCGCTTGCTTGAACTGGCGGATCTTGCAGTTGTCACAGGCAGTCAGGACAATGTGCGCCGCGCCTATTCCAGTGGGACACCTGCCGTGGGCGTCGGGGCCGGAAACGTGACTGTGATTGTCGATGAAACCGCCGATCTTGCAGCGGCAGCAGCAAAAATCACAGCTTCAAAGACATTTGACAACGCGACATCGTGCTCTTCAGAGAATGCACTGGTCGTCGTCGATGCGGTTTATGATGCCTTTCTGGAAGCGATGGCAGCCAAGGGCGGGGCGCTGGTTCCCGCCGCGAAAGCCCCCGGAATTATTGCAAAGCTCTGGCCCGATGGTCACCTGAACCGCGAAGTGATCGCAAAGGATGCGGATGTTCTGATCGAAAAACTGGGACTGACAGGGTCGGTCCCGGAGGGAACAAAATTCATCGCTGTCGAAACGGATGGCATCGGACCGGACCACCCGTTGTCTGGTGAGAAATTGAGCCGGGTCGCGGCACTCTACCGTGCGCGCGACTATGACGACGCCGTCGCGATTACAAAGCGTGTTCTGGCTTATCAAGGGGCGGGCCATTCGATTGGGTTGCACACTGCCGACGCGGATCGGCCTGTCGCACTTGGACGGCACATGCCGACCTGCCGTGTCATCGTCAATCAGGCGCATACATTTGCAACCGGCGGATCATTTGAAAACGGCCTGCCCTTCTCGCTTTCAATGGGCTGCGGCAGTTGGGGCGGCAATTCTATCGACGACAATCTGCACTGGAAGCACTTCATGCAGCGCACAAAGGTGGTCCGCCCGATCGCTGCGCGCGAACCAAGCCTTGCCGATATTTTTGACGGTTATTGGGAACAGGCAGGAAAATGAGCGCCACGGTAAATGCGCCCCCTACGGGAACAGTTCGCAGCTGGCTTGACCGGCGCGCTGACGAACAGGGCGCTGATATCAGCCACTATTTCCTCGACGCAGACCCGCTGACATGGGGAGACCTGCGCACTGAGGCTGCGAGTATTGCAAGCAAGCTCGCGGGTATGGGCCTGTCCAAGGGCGATAGCGTTGCGCTAATGTTGCCCAATAGTCGCCAAGGCATCCTGTGCCTGTTTGGCGTGCTTTACGGTGGCTTTCGGGCCGCAATCATAAACCTTGTCGCAGGCGCAGAAGCGATGGGCTATGCCCTGTCCCATTCCGACGCGGTTGTCGTCTTGGTCGGCGAAAATCAGGTGGATCTTTTGACCGCCGCCGCCGCTGCGCAGGACGTCCATGCACGCACAGTTGTTGTGGGGCAAAGCATCGCGTGGCCCGATAGCACACCGAACGGCCCACTGGCAGACCTCAAAGCGTCGGATCATGCGCTTTTGATGTATACCTCGGGCACGACAGGGCGACCGAAAGGCGTGCTGCATACGCACGCCAGCCTGCTGGCAGGCGGGTGGACCACGGTTTTGGCGCATGACCTGTCACCGCGTGATCGCGGGCTTTGCGTGCTGCCCATCTATCATATCAACGGGCTTTGCGTGACAATCATGGGCCCTCTGATCGCGGGCGGTTCGGTTGTGGTCTGCGAGAAATTCTCGGCCAGCCGGTTCTGGACGACTTGCGCAGAGCAACAGGTTACGTGGTTTTCGGTTGTACCGACCATTATTTCGCACCTGCTTCATGGCGACGCGGATCCCGACGCTGCAACCAAAGCCCGCATCAGGTTCGGCCGGTCGGCCTCTTCTGCGCTGGCGGTCGAGACACAGTCGGCGTTCGAGCAGCGTTTCGGTATCCCGATCGTGGAAACCATGGGCCTGACGGAAACTGCGGCGCAGATCTTGTCAAACCCGCTGCCGCCGGGGCTGCGCAAGATCGGATCACCCGGATTGGCCTATGGCAATGAAGTCGCGATCCTGTCGCCGGAACTGGAACCGCTGGGTGCGGATATCGAGGGTGAAATTGCCATTCGCGGTCCGAATGTCATGCTTGAATACTACAAGAACCCCGAAGCGACACGCGCGACTTTCACCCAAACAGGCTGGCTCCGGACCGGCGATCTGGGAAAGATCGACACGGACGGGTATGTTTTTGTCACCGGTCGTCTAAAAGAGCTGATCATCAAGGGCGGGGAAAATATCGCGCCGCGCGAAGTCGACGAAACGCTCTATTCCCATCCTGATGTCGTCGAAGCTGCTGCCTTTGCGCGCCCCTGCGCGAGCTATGGCGAACGGGTCGAAGCTGCAGTGAAACTGCGGGACGGGTCCATTGTCGCCCAACCCGAGCTTCTTGCACTCTGCATGCAAAAACTGGGCAAGTTCAAATGCCCGGATGTCATTCATATCTTGGATGAATTGCCCAAAGGTCCGTCTGGCAAGATCCAACGACTGAGGCTGGCAGAAATGACAGCCTAAACCACGCGGCACATCTCTTGGAGGAGAGGGACGCCGCAACACCAAAGACCCGGACAAGCCAGATCGGCACCCCGGTGAGACAACACAAATGGGAGGATAATATAATGAAAATATTCGGAAAACTGACTGTTGGCGCGGCACTGATAACAGGTGCAATGACCATAGGCGGGGCCGCTTTGGCACAAGGCTATCCTGACCGTCCGGTCGAACTGATCGTGACCTTTGGCCCGGGTGGTGGTGCCGATCTGATGGGCCGGACCATGGCGCAATTGATGGAAGGTCCTCTGGGCGTCTCCATCCCTGTGTCTAACGTTGGAGGCGCATCAGGCAATGCCGGGCTGACGCAATTGCGGACCAACCCTGCCGATGGGTACACGATGGGCACATTGATATCATTGACGGTGGCATCATGGGCCTCTGGCCTTGGCGACAATAAACCTGAGGATTTCGAAGTGATCGCTGTGGTGCAGAGCTCACCCTCGTTCCTGTTTGTGCCATCGCGTGGTGAGCACCAGACTGCCGAGGCTCTTTTCGCATTCGCAAGAGAAAATCCAGGCGCAATCACGGTAGCGACGTCCGGTTACGGCACGCAGGACGACGTGACGCTAAAGCTTTTGGCAAATGAGGGAATTGAAATGGAAAATGTACCGTTTCAGGCACCCGCCGAACGCTATGCCTCGCCCATTGGCGGCCATACATCTGCGATCTACGAGGAACCCGGTGATGTTGCACAGTTCATACAGGCCGGGCAACTGACCCCGGTTGTCGTTTTCGCTGCAGAGCGTCATCCTGAATTTCCTGATGTGCCGACATCGGCGGAACTCGGCATCGACATATCCGGTCTTGATAACTATCGCAGCATCGCAGTAGCCGCCGGAACACCAAGCGATGTCGTTGAAAAACTTGCACAAGCCGTGGCGACAGCGACCGCGTCAGACGAATGGCAGGCGTTTTGCACAAAGACCTATTCATGCATCACGCCGGTCACAGGTGAGGCGGCACAAGCCATGGTCAGCGACTTCCGCGATCTGATTGCGGCACAACTCGCCAACTAGGCGAGGAAGCATCATGGCGTCGCTCCAAAACAAAAAGCAGCACCAGACGCCAAGGACGGGGGGGAGGCTTCCCCCCGGACTTGGCCTTCTTTTCCCGACGTTCTTACCGCTCGGGCTCTTGGTGATGGCCATCATCCTGCCTGACTTCATGTTCGAAAGCGATCAGACAGCGAGCACGATAGGTTTGGGTCCGGCAGCTTGGCCAGAAGCGATCCTGATGGCTATGGCGGTGTTCTGTGTTCTGTGGATTGCACGAGATGTCTGGGTGCTTGGTGCGGCAGGCCGCCAGCCGACGCTGTCTTTTCCAGTCGAAGATGACCACTATAATTTTGGAAAAGCCATCATCGGGTTGCTGTTGATCATCGCTTATGGCTGGTCACTGCCACTCTTCGGCTTTGCAGTCACCACCACTATTTTCATTGGGATCTGGTGTCTGTTTGGCGGGCTTCGAAACCTGATGGTCGTGATCCCTGTGGCCGTGGTCGGAACGATAGCGCTGTTGTGGCTTTTCATGGGGCTTGCGTTGATGCCCCTGCCGCGGGGGCAGGGCGTTTTTGATAACTTCAGTATCTGGTTGCTGCGCTCAACCGGCATCTACTAGCGGATAGGAAACATCATGGCTGCGTTAGATCTACTCGGCGGCGGGTTTCTGGCCGCGTTTCAGTTCTGGTACTTCATGACCATTGTGACCGGATTATTGGTCGGCGTTGTGGCGGGCGCTTTGCCCGGCATTTCTTTCGTGAATGCCATGGCGATGGCCTTGCCGTTTACCTACGTGATGGAACCAACGCAATCGATGCTGTTTCTGGGCGGCATCTACGTCGGCGGAGTCTTTGGCGGCTCGATCTCGGCCATTCTGATCAACGTGCCCGGCACGCCCGCATCTTTACCCGCCACCTGGGACGGGTACCCGATGACCAAGCGCGGCGAAGCAAAACGCGCATTGACGATTGCGGTGACCGCCTCGGCGGTTGGCGGGCTTGTCAGTGCTTTGGTTCTGACGTTTCTGTCGGCCCCTTTTGCCAGTTTCGCGCTCAAATTCTCTCAGCCTGAATTCTTTGCAGCCACTTTGCTCGGGCTGGTTAGTGTGATCGCAATCGCTAAGGATCAGCCTGTCATCACGATGGTATCTCTCTTGCTCGGCATCGCGGTCGGAACTGTCGGTGTTGATCCACTTTATGGTCAGGCCCGGTTCAGTTTCGGCGTGCCCGAAATGGAAAGCGGCATTCGTTTCGTTGTGGTCATGATTGGCCTGTTTGCGATTGGCGAGGTCGTCGACCTTTTGGCTACAGACAGGGACCTGCGCCCCAAGAAAACAGGCGGCAAAGCGATCGGGGCAAGCTTTCGCGACATTCTCAATGTCAAAGGCGCAATCGCACGCGGTACCGGTATCGGTTGTCTGATCGGTATGATCCCCGGTGCAGGTGCCACCCCCGGCGCGGTGATTGCCTATGGTATCGAAAAACAGGTTTCGAAACGGGGCAAGGAGTTTGGAACCGGCGTGGAAGAAGGCCTTGCCGCACCGGAATCAGCCAAGAACGCCACCACAGGTGCGGCAATGGTGCCGCTGCTAACGCTGGGAATTCCCGGAAGTGCGGCGACCGCGATCATGCTTGCCGCGATGATGTTGCACGGGGTTAGCCCGGGGCCACTGTTGTTCATCATGGACCCTTCAATGGTCTACACCATCTTCGCCGCCATGATCATCGCGAACGTGCTGATGATCTTTGCAGGCATAGGTGTGGCGCAGCTGTTTTCGACCCTGATGCGGACACCTCCCGCGATTCTCGCGGCCTTTATCATCGTCCTCAGCGTCGTTGGCGCCTTCGGGGTGCGCAACAATATATTTGACGTCTATGTCTGTCTGGCATTCGGGGTGCTGGGCTGGGGGATGAAGCGGGTCGGATTTCCATCCGCGCCCTTGGTTCTTGGCGTCATTCTTGGCCCGCTCGCAGAGCGCTATTTCCTGACATCCATGGCAAACGCAAAACAGGACTGGACAGTGTTTTTCACCCGCCCCATCAGCGCTACGATATTGGGTCTCGCCCTGCTTTTCATCCTGTGGTCACTGGCGCCAAGCCTGAAGGCCGCCTTGCGGAGACGCCATTAGTCCATCCAGCATTTCGGTTTATGACAACAGCCCTTCGGCAATGTCAGGCGTAACCTGATTGAGGCGGTCAGGTTCTATCTTTGGTTACGCTCACCTGAATGGTCACGGATGCACCTATAGGGGCTGGCATCAGCGCGTTTTCCTGCTGCAATGGGCAGTGACACGGCGGGTAGCACGCACGTCTGAATTGTAAAAACTTCACTCTACAACATCCTGAGGGCGAATCAGGCGCAAGCGTTCCGGCGCCTGCCTAGACGATTCGGTTCCGCGACAAGATGCCGCTATTTGCGCGAGATGGCCAAGAAAGCAGCATTTCGCACTCTCACCGTGCTGTATACTTCGGCGTACTGAAAAACAAATATTTTACAAAGGCTTATAAAACCTTAACAAAATGTGATAGAAACTAAGTTTCAAGGGAAAAATACTTGACGAAAGAATATTGCGCGCTCCATACAGCTATAACAGCGAAAAGCTGCACCTTGGTGCCTGAACTCGCTCTATGAATGTGACGCGTTGCGACAGCGCAAGAAGACAAAAGGCGGTTCTTGGTGATGATAAAGTCCATCCTGGTTCCCGTACGTGGTGATGGCATGGTCGCAACCGTACTTGCACATGCAGCCGAGCTTGCCAGGCAACACCAAGCACAAGTCAATGTCGTTCATTGCCGTGCGCAGGCCAAAGATCTGATGCCAACGGGCATTCCTCTGAATGACTTTGCACGCAAGGTCATGATGGAACAGGCCGTCGAACTTGCGAACCGGCAAGAGGACCACCTGCGCGGCATCTTGCACCGTCTGGCGCGCGAATTCGGACTAAGCGAGAATGGCGGAGATGACGGCTCTGTCATCTGTACCTTCACCGAAAAAAACGGGCGCATGGCGGATGTCGTCAAACATGCTGGCCGGCTGTCGGACCTGATTGTTCTGCCGAAACCGCAGCGCGAACGGAACCTCGGTCAGAGTTCTCTGAAAGCCGCACTTTATGGCGCGGGACGGCCTGTCCTGATTTGTCCCGGGCAACTGCAGCCCGATGAAACCTTCACCCAGCATGTGGCAATCGGCTGGAACGGTTCGCTGCCCGCTGCCCGTGCTGTCGCCTCTTCTCTCGACATTATTCACGCAGCCAAAAAGGTCAGTATCCTTACGGGTGGCAAGCCCCAGTCGCAAGGCCCGGGCGTCGACGAACTCATGGATTACTACGCGCTGCGCGGCATCACCGCCGAGATAGTGCGCTTTGAGGGGAAAGACCCTGCGACCGAATTGCTTAAAACCAGCAAGAAAATCGGCGCAAGCCTGCTGATCATCGGGGCCTATAGCCACAGCCATGAAACAGAGATGCTTTTTGGGGGCAATACCGAACGTATCGTGGACAAAACAGACATGCCGATCCTGATGGCGCACTGAAACAGTCATTGAGCCGTGCAACGGCCCAAGATGGCGGGGCAACACCCGCAAACCGAATAAAAAACCGCGCAACAAGCGCAAACTGCATGTCCGGGAGTCCGGACCCTACACGGAGGAATATATAATGAAACTTACTAAAAGGCTTTTTCTGGGGCTGGCCGTTGGTGGTACCCTTGCAACGCTTCCTATCTCCGCCCTCGCGCAGGAGTGGCAGCCTACCCGTCCGATTGATTTCACAATCATGGCGGGCCCCGGTGGCGGCGCAGACCAGATCGCGCGCTTCGTGCAGTCTGTTGTCGAGGCAAACGATATGACAAATCGCCCCCTGATCCCGACCAACCGTGGCGGCGGTTCCGGCGCGGAAGCACTGTTGCATCTCAATGATGCGCGTGATCCCGACCATACGCTGATGGTGACGCTGAACTCTTTCTACACAACCCCCATCCGCCAAGAGGCATTGGGCATTGATATCGAAACCTTTACGCCGATTACGATGATGGGCGTCGATCCTTTTGTACTTTGGGTGCACAAGGATTCGGGCATTACGGACTTTGACGGATTTCTTGCAAAAGTCCGTGAGATGGACGGCGAGTATGTGATGGGCGGCACGGGTGCCGGCCAGGAAGACTCAATCGTGATTGCCTATATGTCCGGCGTCTACGACCTCGACATCAAGTACATCCCTTATGATGGCGGTGGCGCTGTGGCAAAAGATCTTGCCGGTCAGCAGATCATGGCGACCGTGAACAACCCGGCAGAAGCCAAGGGTTTCTATGAGGCTGGCGATTTCGTGCCGCTCCTTGCCTTCTCGGACACACGTATGGACGCCTACCCTGATGTGCCAACTATCAAGGAACTGGGGCACGACTTTTCTTACTATAACCAGCGGGCCATTGTCGGTGCGCCCGGCATGTCGGACGAAGCTGCGGCCTATTACCGGGACATCTTCGGTCAGGTCTACGCAAGCGACGCGTGGCAGGACTACCTTGTCTCTGAAAGCCTGTCACCCCTGCCGATGGACGAAGCAGAAACCCGCGCCTACTGGGCAACGCAGGTTGCAAACCATCGTCAACTTTTGTCCGAAATTGACGGCTAAGCCAAACTAACGGAAAGGGGGCAGACATGCGCCAAGGTGAGATATCGCTCGCAGGGTTTCTTGCCCTCTTTTCGCTCTACCTGATGTGGAAGAGCGCCGAACTTCCCATCGGTTATATTCGCGGCCAAGGGCCGGGAGGCGGGTTTTGGCCATTCTGGCTGTCTGTTGGCATGCTTCTAAGCTGCTGTGCTATCGCGTGGAACTGGTGGCGCGGCAAAAGCCCGGCGTCCGTCTCGGATGAGCCACTGATGGACCGTTTTGGATGGCGGACTGTCCTGCTTGTCGGCGGCGGAGTTGTCGGATTTGTTGCCATGATTTCCGTGGTGTCGATGTACGGCGCAGTTGGACTTTTTCTGGTCTACTATCTGCGCTTTCTGGGCAGGCATTCGTGGCTGCTGACGCTGGCAATGGCGATTGCTTTGCCAATTGGGCTGTTCTTTTTCTTCGAAGGCGCGATGCAGATTTCGATGCCGCAAGGCATGCCATTCACCCAGCCATTCTTCGATGTGATGTACGACATCATTTACTGACGCAGCCGCGAACCGAGGACCATCATGGAAGTTTTCTCATCTCTTGCCGACGGCATTTTGCTGGCACTCATGCCGATCAATCTGATGTTGATCCTGATTGGTGTGACTGTCGGCCTCTTTATCGGCGCGATGCCCGGTTTGGGGTCGGTGAATGGCGTGGCAATCCTTTTGCCAATCACGTTTCTGGTGCCACCCAGTTCGGCCATCATCTTTCTTGCGGCCATCTATTATGGCGCGATGTACGGAGGTGCGATTTCATCGGTGACACTGGGGATACCCGGGGCATCAACCGCAGT
>CAYZKE010000068.1:0-10638 GCA_964478505.1 uncultured Loktanella sp. | reverse complement strand
GGTTGTCGATTACAAGCACAAGATGGGCTTCAAAGGCGCGATCCTGATCGAACCTAAGCCGCAGGAACCGACCAAACACCAGTATGATTATGATGTGGCCACGGTTTACGGGTTCCTCAAGGACTTTGGTCTTGAGGGCGAAGTGAAGATGAATATCGAGCAGGGCCATGCGATTTTGGCGGGCCATTCGTTTGAACATGAACTGGCCCTGGCGCGTGAATTGGGGATTTTCGGGTCCATCGATATGAACCGCAATGATTACCAGTCCGGCTGGGATACCGACCAGTTCCCCAACAATGTGCCCGAAATGACTTTGGCCTATTACGAGGTTCTGCGCGCTGGTGGTTTCACGACAGGCGGCACCAATTTTGACGCGAAACTGCGCCGCCAGTCGTTGGACCCGGAGGATCTGATCCTCGCCCACGTCGGTGGCATGGATGCCTGTGCTGCCGGTCTGAAAGCCGCTGCGGCGATGCTGGAAGATGGCAAGTTGGAGGCCGCGCGCGATGCCCGTTATGCAGGTTGGGACACCCCCGAGGGCAAAGCCCTGATGACCAGCGATCTGGACAGTATCACGGCGAAAGTACTGGCCGATGGCACGAACCCCGAACCGCGCTCGGGCCGTCAGGAACGGTTGGAAAATCTGGTGAACCGTTACCTGTGATCCCATGCTCTTGTACCTGTTCCCGCCCATCCCTAACGTGGTGCGGGGCGGGATAGGTGTGATAGCGTGATCGGCACAATCTTTAAAACCTTCGGGCGCAAATACATGGACGTGTCTTTGCGCGCCGGTGCCGATTATGTCGTGCGCATTGTCGAACGCCCCGGTCTGTGGATGGATGACGCAGGGCTTGCAGCACTCAGCGCCGATTTACGCCGGATTGCGGCGCGCACGCTGGATGCAGGCAGTCTGACCTATGGCGTTTTTTCCGGCGATAAAGCGCGGATGGGGGCGGTGATCATCACGCTGGTCGCACGCCGCGATGGCACCCCCATTGCCTTCAACGCGCTGGCAGTGATGGAACTGGATACCGCACCGCACCCCACCGATGTGCTGCACCTTGGCTTGGTCATGGTCGATCCTGACGCGCGGTCCCAGAACCTGTCGTGGGTCCTTTACGGCCTGACCTGTTTTCTGATCTTTTTCCGCCGTCAATTCCGCCCGGTCTGGGTGTCCAATGTCACACAAGTTCCGGCCGTTGTCGGTATGGTCAGCGAGATGTTTTCCGATGTCTGGCCCAGCCCGAACAAGGGGCGACGCACGCTGACACACCTGCTCCTGGCGCGCGAGATCATGGCGACCCAGCGGCATGTTTTCGGAGTGGGCGCGGATGCGGGGTTTGATGAAGAGCGCTTTGTCATTACCGATGCCTATACCGGCGGCTCCGATGATCTGAAAAAGACATGGGAGAGCGCGCCCAAGCACCGCGATGCGCGCTATAACGCCTTTTGCCAAGAGGCACTGGACTATGCCCGTGGCGATGATGTGCTGCAATTGGGTCAGATGGATGTGGCCGCTATGCGCACATACCTGACACGCGAAGTGCCGAAATCCGCGGTGATCGGATTGCTGCTGACAGGGGGGATCGTGGCGCTCAGACGTATTGTTTTGCCAGCGATCCATTGGGCCGATAGCAGGCAGGAATGGGCACACCTGCGCCCATATACGCGGCGCAACAAATGATTGCCGCCGCCACGATCATGACGCAGCTTTTCCTGTCTGCGGCGGCGTTGACGGGGCTCTTTGTGTTGCAAACCGTGCTGACGCGTCGTGATCGCGATGATCCGATCAACCGGCGGTTTCTGTTTGGGGTGCGGGTCACGATGGTGCTTTTTGCAGGGCGCGCGCTGATGATCCTGACAGGGATTGAGGCGTTTCGTATTCTCACCCTGCTTGGAGCCGCAATCATCCCTTTGGCAGTCTTGATCCTGACCGAGGGCTTGTTGCGCCGCCACGCGCCGCCATTGGTCAAGGCGGTGATCGGGGGCGGGGCTGTGGTCTTTGCGGTATCTTCGCTGTGGTATTCAGGCAGCATTGATCCCGCGCGGCTGTTTGCGCTTTTGGGGTTTCAGTTACTGGGGTTTGTTATGTCGGGGTGGCTGATCATAAGTCGCGACAAGGCCTCGTTATCTGTCACCGAAAACGCAATGGTCGTGCGCTTGGGGCTGTCGCTGATCCTGTTCATTCCGCTTGCGGCGGGTGATTTTCTGCTGCTCTCCATCGGTTTGCCGATCCAGTTCTCTGCGCTCGGGGTGCTGATCCTGTGCTGGCTGGCCATCGGATTGGGGCGACCGCATCTCGGACATCGCGCAACGCTTGTGAACCTCGCCGTTATGGTCGGGGCGGCCTGCGGCGTGGGGGCGATGATAGCCGCTTTTGCGCAATTGGGGCGTGATGGATATTTGCTCTCCATTGCCGCCATCATGACAACCCTGTTTGTCGTGGCGATCCTGAATGATGCGCGCGCGCTGCGTTTGGAAGAACAAAGCGTTGGTTTGTTGCGCCAGCTGGCTGTGGCGCGCACCGATGATCCGATGACTTTCCTGCGCGATCTGCAAGACCATCCGCTTGTGGAAGGCGCGGTTGTCGTCAGCGCAGAGAGCCTGCAGGGTTTGCAAGAAGATGTGCTGGACCAGATTTTCGCAGCCGCCCCCGTCTTACGTAGAAGCGACCCGCCGCAATTGGGACCAGTGGCCGATGATCATATCGCCTATCTGTTCGCGCGCTATTCTGCGACCCATGTGATGTTGGCGGCTTCGCGCCCAAGGGTGCTGGTCGCATTGGCGATGCCTTCGCTTGGCGCGTCGCCTTCGGCAGAGTTGGAATTGCAGATCGTGCAGCGTATGGCGGCCTTGATAGCCATGAGGAAAGGGGATCGTGATGAAGGATGACCGCGCAGAGGTGTTGCGGATTTTTCAGGCGGGCGTGAAGGCGGCCGATCCGTATCTGGCGGTTTCGGAAGCTTTGGACGACGTGCCTGTCCCTGCCTTGATCGTCGCGGTCGGCAAAGCAGCACGGTCGATGGCCAAGGCGGCCTTGGTGCGGTTTGCAGGTGTGAAATGCCTCGTTGTGACGAACTACGAGAACGCCAGTGATCTGGATGGAGCAGTGGTGATGGCGGCTGGGCATCCCGTGCCCGATGAAAACGGCGCAGCGGCAGCGAAGGCCGTAATTGCAGCCTTGGATGCGGTGGAGGGTCCGGTGCTGGCGCTGATATCGGGGGGTGGGTCAGCTCTGTTGCCTGCGCCTGCAGGGGCGTTGACCCTTGCTGATAAAGCACGGGTGAATGACCTTCTGCTGGGATCGGGTCTTGATATCGTGGCGATGAACCTGATCCGCCAGCAGTTGTCTGACCTGAAAGGTGGCGGGTTTCTGCGTCATGCGGCCCCTTCGAACGTAACGGCGCTGATCCTGTCGGATGTGATCGGCGATGATCTTTCGGCCATTGCCAGCGGGCCGACTGTGGGGCCCATCGGGACAGCCGGGCAGGCGATTGCTTTGTTGCAGGCGCATGGGTTGTGGGAGGACCTGCCGGAGGTCGTGCGTGATCATTTGCGGCAGGCAACACCGCCCGCGCCCTTGCCGGAAGCCCGTAATATATTGGTGGGGTCGAACGGGAAAAGCGTGGCAGCGATGAAAGATGCAGCCCCCGCAGCCCATATGATTGCGACACCGATCACCGGTGATGTGGCGGATGCAGCGCGGATCATTTGCGATCAGGCCGTTGTTGGCACGACTGTTTGGGGAGGTGAAACCACCGTCGTTTTGCGCGGTACGGGACGCGGTGGGCGCAATCAGGAACTGGCGTTACGGATCGCGCAAGAGGCTGCGCTGCGCGGCTGGACAGACTGGACCTGCCTGCAAGCGGGCAGTGATGGCCGTGACGGGCCGACCGATGCTGCGGGGGGTCTTGTTGGTCAGGATACTCTTGGCAGGATTGGTAACCTGGACAGGCTGTTGGCAAATAACGACAGCTATGCCGCACTGAAGGCGGCGGGTGATCTTCTGATAACAGGCGCGACCGGCACCAACGTGGCCGACCTCGGGGTGATGATCCGGCGGGGCTAGGGACCCCTCGGCAGTGTCGGAGCCTCCGGCGGGGATATTTTCGGGCCAATAATAACGAGGTGTAGCGAATTCAATCGACGGGGAGGCCGCTGGGGACGGTGTCAGGGCGGCCCATCGGGCGGGTCTGGGCGGTTTCGCCGGTCAGCGCGTTCAGGAAGGCGATGAGGTCTGTGATTTCTGCTTCGGTCAAAGCAATGGGGCGCATGTCGATCGCGGCAGATTGTCGTGCTATTTCCAAACGGTCCTGGCGGATCGCGAAGTCAGCCGCGGCGAGCCAGGGAATTTCGGGCAGGTTGGCTTGTGCCGGTGTCCATGCCTCACCCGTGCCCATGGGGTCGGCGTGGTGGCGGATGATACCGTCCAATGTGGCATAGGCACCGTTGTGGCCGTAGGGCGCGGTCAAGGCCACATTGCGCAATGAGGGTGTTCTGAACTTATAGGCATCCTGTGGCAGGTTGGTTTCGGCCATACGGCCTAAATCGCGTGAAATTTGGTCCCAGGGCCGCGTGCGCCCGGGGCCGAAAGCGGGCAGGCCGAGCGCATGGAAACTCTGATCGGTAAAAAGCGGCCCTGCGTGACAGGATGCGCAGCGACCCGTGAAGAAAAGTTGACGGCCCCGTTCGGCGTCCTCGGGCAGTGGCGTGCCCGCGAGCCATTTGTCGTAGGGGCTATCGTAGGACTGCCATTCGCTGATGATGAAAGCGCCCAAAGCATTGCCGATTTCCACAATGGTCACATCGGCAGGGTCTTCAATGTGATCAAAGGCTTGGACAAACATGTCGCCATAGGCGGGGATCGTGCGGACGCGTTTGGCAAGGATTGGCCAGGCCACATCAATGCGGTCATGAGTGGCGCCTGCGATTTCGTTTTCGCGGGGGTTTCCGGCCATCTCGAATTGCGACACCATGGGAAAAAGTGCCTGTGCAGCCACGAGGTTATCAAGGCCCGCAGGCAGCCATTCCTCGGCGGGGGAATCGTAGCCGTTGCCGTAGATATCCGAGCGCGTCAGACGGCCGTCATGGAACAGCGTCTCAATGTCATTATGTCCGAGATTCCAAAGGCTTGGCGCGTTGCGGGGAATGCGTTTGCGGATCGCGTCGGGCCCTGATCCGGCGGTGCGTTCGGGGCCGACGCCGATGCCGCCTTCGCCGATCCCTAGCGAGAGGCCGTCACCGCCTGCGTGATCGTGGTGGTGACAGGTTCCGCAGGAGATATTCTTGTTTCCTGACAGTATCTTATCGTAAAAGAGAAGCTGGCCGATGCGGGCTTGATCCGGGTCGACTTGGATGTAATCATCGGGGCTTATCCCCTGTGCCGTCGCCAGACTGGTGCCCAGAAAGAGCCCGAGGACCGCTGTATGGAACGCGTACACAACCTGTACACAACCTGTACATACATTTGTGCAACCTTGTTGTTTTTTGCGGCACCTGCGCAGGCCGATATGGAGGTGGCGCGCGATCTGATGGAGGCGGGCGACTATGCCGAGGCGCGCGCGCTCTTTGAGGTTTATGCGCGGTCCGGCAACGCCGAGGCTGAAGAGTTGATCGGCGTCATGTACGCGCTTGGCCTGGGTGTCGCACGCGATGACGAGCGGGCGTTTGACTGGTATCTGCGGGCGTCTTTGAAAGGGCATCCTGGCGCACAATCCGGCTTGGGGTGGTACTATGAAGTGGGCCGGGGCATCCCCGCGCCTGATATGGTAAGAGCGTATCTTTGGTACGCATTATCGGCAATAGGCGGGGACCCTGATGCGCTGGATTCGCTGGAATTGATCACCCCGCGTCTGACGCCGGAAGAACGCGCGCGGGCAGAGGTGCTGATTGATGACTACAAAGGGTGGATGTATCCGTTTCGTTGAATAGGTGAATATTTCCCAGTAAAAACAGGATTTATGTTTATTTTCAGTAGGGAAAAGACAAGAAAAACCTGCGTATACCTTCGGTTTATTTCTGTGTTCTAAACCTTTGCTCGATTGAGAGACCTTGTTTTTTGGGGCCAAGGTGGTTCCACTCACCAGCCGCATTCAAGCGGCGACATCTTAAACCAAGGTACGTAAAACCGTACCAAGGACACAGAAAAGAAAGACTTGATACGATGACAGATAAGACAACCGCAGTTTCACGCCGTCAGCTTTTGACCCGCATTGGTGGTCTGGCCGCCGCAGCTTACACGGTCCCGGCCTTTACAACGATGTCGATGGCACATGCCTCGGATGGGGCTTCTGCACCATCCGCTAACAGCCCGGCAAGCGCACCGAGCGACCCAAGCGCACCGAGCACACCAAGTGACCCCAGTGGCCCAAGCACACCGAGCACGCCAAGCACACCGAGCACGCCAAGCACTCCGAGTGCGCAAAGCGGTCCGTCGTTCGCAGCCGATCCCGGTTCATGCGGCGAATCGGGCGGTGAATGGAATTGGTCAAATGGGACTTGTATGTCTTGATAACGGGTTACGTTGTTTCAAGTCGGTGACCTGATGCTTTCGTACCGTTCACTTGATGAACACTGTGACGTAGTCCCTTTGCAGGGGCTGCGTTCTTATGGATAAAACCTCGGACAGTTGCCTGAAATTTGATGGCTTGAACGCGCCATTAAGGGTGGTGGAGCCCGATGTTGTCCGCCCCTTGCTTGATCTTGTCATGGGCGGATGGCCCTTTTCGGCGGTGCCATGCGATAATCCGAAGGCCAAGCCCGCCTTTGCCACCATTTGTCCGCGTGATGCCAAGAAATGGCGGCTAGAAGCCCCGCTCGCCGTCCAACCGGTCGCCGAACATGACCCGGTCAACGCAATTTGTGATCTTGTGGTCGAGATGTCGTGGGAACGCCTGCGCAGCCGTCCTGACCTTTTATGCCTGCATGCTGCGGCGCTGACTTTCGACGAACGGCTTGTGATTTTCCCCAATGCCCGCCGCGCTGGCAAAAGCCTTCTGTCCGCGACGCTGGCAGAGCGCGGGCATGATGTGTTTTCCGATGACTTCGTCCCTTTGCAGGTTACGCCACAAACCGGTGCAATCAGTGGAATTGCCAACGGAATTGCGCCGCGTTTGCGCGTGCCTCTGCCAGACAATCTCTCTACGGGCCTGCACAGTTGGATCATGGACCGGATCGCCGTGCGGAATAAGCAATACGGGTATCTGACGGGCATTGATTTGCCGCAATCGGGCACCGTGGCGCCGGTAGGGGCCATTGTCGTACTTGAAGGGAATCCGTCGCTTACAGAGCCTGCGTCGCTGACGCCAGTGACCCAAGAAGAGGCGATGGCCTCGCTGGTCACACAGAATTTTGGCCGCCAGGTGCATGCCGGGGCCATTTTGCGGGTGGCGGATGCACTAACCCGCACGGTGCCTGTGCTGCGGTTGCGCTATAATAGGGTTGAGGACGCAGCGGCGCTTTTGCATGAGACCCCGCTCTTGCGTGATCTGCCTGCGGCGCAGATGGCCGAGGCGGATATGTCTGGAACTTTGCCGCTGGCGCCGCTGGACCTTCCGGATGTGGTGGTAGAAAGGCCGGTTGATCTTGATTGCCACTTTGCGAAACTGCCGGACTTCACCGCCCTCGAGACCGGCACAGCTTTGTATCTTGCCGACGGCGACGGTTTCGCGATCCATCGGTTAAACCCTGTCTCTGCGATCATATGGAAGCTACTGGATGAGGGGCTGACCGGGGCCGAGATGGTTGAGGTCATGCAAGAATTATATGCGGATATCACGGCAGATCGTCTGCGCGCGGATGTTGCGTGCGCATTGGAATTTTTGTGGCAAAAACGGCTGATTGTGCCGACTTAAGACTGTCGAATACGGAGACCCCGGATGACCAAAGCCCAGACCCTGAAAACCTTGCGCAGCCTGCATGGCTGGCTGGGGGTGATCTTGTTGCCGTGGATTATTGCGATTGGGGCGACGGGGTTTTACCTCAACCATGCGCGGATGATCCTTGATGTGCTGGAACCTGCGGCATTCGAGGAAAGCAGTCTGCGCGAATGGGCGGGGGCGGCCCCCGTTGATCGTGCAGCTGCGGCTTTGATTGCGGCACGTTCTTGGCCTGATGTGCCGTTGCCCGAGGCCGAGCGCGTCGATTATCACGGGTTTGCGGCCTATCAGTTTGAACATGATGATGGCAGCGTGATCGTGGCCAGTGACACCGGACATTACTGGGTGAAGACGGATTTCACCCGCAAGACCTTTGCCCCGGATGGCACGCAAGTGCACAGCAAGATCTACTGGTCCACGATTTTCAAGCGCATCCATACGCGGGGGTGGTTTGATAGCAGGTTCGCTAGCTGGCTGGCTGATATTACGGCAATATCGATGGTGCTTTTCGGGCTAACGGGCCTGCTGTTGTTCTGGCTGCCACGGGCGCGCCGTTTCAGACGGGCGATTGGCTTGAAAGTATAGCCGACAAAAAAGGCCGCCCCGAAGGAGCGGCCTTTCGCTCTTTTTTTTCCGTGCCGGACCTTAGTTCAGGTCGCTCTCATAGGCGGCGGCCAGTTCGGCCTCGACCTCGGCTGTCGCTGCAATCAGCGCGTCCAGCATCTCACTGCCGCCGTCCACGTTTTCACGGAACCATGCATAGACGGGGGCTGCGGCTTCTGCGAAGGCCGCTTTCTCTTCCGGGCTTGGCACATAGATGTCACCACCACCTGCAACGAAGGCTTCATAGGCTTCGATGGATTTGCGCTTGGGTGAGGCGAAAGTTGCCTGCTGAAGGGCAGAGAAACCGTCAACAACCACGCGGCGCAGGTCTTCTGGCATGGCCATGAAGTTGTCGTTGTTCATCCACCACAGCGCACCCATGTAGGAGTGGCCGTCCAGTGTTAGGTATTGCAGACCCGCATCAGGGAACTTCATGCCCATGATGTCGGTAATGCCGTTGGCGGTGCCTTCAACAACGCCGGTTTGCAGCGATGTGAACAGCTCTGGCCACGGGATCGGTGTCGCAGAAGCACCCATTGCTTCGACCAGCTGCACGGGCAGGTCTGCCACGACAGTGCGCAGTTTCAGGCCTTCCATGTCGGCAGGGCTGGTCACGCGGCGTTCGGTGTTGGCAAAGTTGCGCCAGCCGCCGGTATTACCCACGGTCATCAGGCGCACGGTATTGCCGCTGTCCTCAAGCGCCTTGTCGCGCAAGGTGCGGACGAAATCACCGGACAGTACGGCCTCGGCCACGCGGTCAGATGACATCAGGTAGGGCAGGTCGAGCACTTGCACATAGGGGAAGATGCCGGCGGCACCACCTGATGTCGAAATGTAGACGTCAATCGAGCCTTCAGAGACACCTTCGAGGCATTCCGCACCGGTCGCGCAAAGCTGTGTGCCGATGAAGAGCTCGACCGCGATGCGACCGTTAGAGGCGGCTTCGACGTAGTTCTTGAACACGACCAGACCGTCATAATCCTCGTCGTTCTCGTTCGAGTTGGCTGTGGCGCGGATCGTGAAATCCTGTGCCCAGGCCGCGAGCGGGGTCGCCAGCAGTGCGGCGGTCGCCGCAATTTTTGTGAACTGTTTCAGCATTATTCTCTCCCTGTTGATGCTGTTAGTTGATGCCCGGTGGTGGGCTAATGCAGGCGCTAAACCCGACCTCTGGGCCGCAACCCAAGAAACCGGCAAGGTATGGCACTGTCATGGAAATGGCGGGGATATAGGTGATCAGGAAGATCACCAGAATCTCCACCGCAAGAAATGGCAGGATCGCTTTGGCAATGGTCTCGACCCGCTCACCCGACACGGTACTGGCCACGAATAACACAAGCCCCATGGGTGGCGTTGCCAGCCCCACGGTCAGGTTCACGCTCATGATGATGGCGAAATGGACGGGGTGAACGCCAAGATCAACGAAGATCGGCCCGAGGATTGGCCCCAGAATGATAATCGCAGGCCCCGCATCAAGGAACATGCCCACGATAAAGAGCAGGATGTTGATCAGGAACAAGAGCATCAGCGGGTTTTCTGACAGCGACAGGATATAGTCGCTGAGGATCTGCGGGGCGTATGACAGGGATACGACAGTTTTGAAGGCAACCGCCGCGCCCACCAGCAGGAGCACCGCCGATGTGGCCAGTGCTGAACGCGTCAGCACCTCGCCCAAGTCTTTGAGTTTCATGGACCGCAAGACAAAGAAGCTGACGATCAGCGCATAGGCGACCGCGACGGCCGAGGCTTCGGTCGGGGTGAAGACGCCTACAAGGATGCCGCCCAGAATGATAATGGGGGTCTGCAAAGGCGCGATGGCCTTTTTGCAGACCATGCGGAAATCATGGGTCACGCGCTTGCGGTAGCCCATCAGCATGAAATGGGCGGCAATTAGCAGCAGGCCAAAGACGATCCAGAGGTTGAGGCTATGAACCTTGTCGCCGGCGTCATTGATTGAAGACAGACCGACCAGGCCCGACAGCCCCGCGTAAAGCGCCATCAGCAATCCTGCGAGGTTGATCCGTACGAGCGCGAAGCTGACCCAGTATTCAATCGGCGTGATCGTCTGGTTTTTGGTGACGATCCGCTCTGCCTTGGGCAAGTCATAGCGGTCGGCCATCAGGCGGACCATCACCATCAACCCGACGCCGACCATGATGCC
>CAYZKE010000067.1:4177-10666 GCA_964478505.1 uncultured Loktanella sp. | reverse complement strand
ATGTATTTGATCATCAGGCCCATCTCGATGATGAACAGGACCGTGTAGAAGATGATGAAACCCGCCAGTGTGATCGCGACTTCTGTCATCGACAAGGCCGAGACGGACATCGCAGTGGGCAGAACCCCGTCCACAGTCCAAGGCTGGCGGCCAAACTCGGCCACGAACCAGCCCATTTCG
Source organism: uncultured Loktanella sp. (assembly GCA_964478505.1). Classification (GTDB taxonomy): domain Bacteria; phylum Pseudomonadota; class Alphaproteobacteria; order Rhodobacterales; family Rhodobacteraceae; genus Yoonia. The sequence continues at coordinate 10,486 of CAYZKE010000067.1, read as the reverse complement.
GCGGCAATCCATGGTGCAGGGATCATCCAGACCGCCAGATGCAGGGCGGGCCGCGGGAAGTTCATGCCTTTGAAGGATGCGCGATAGAAAAAATACGCCATGGTGCCGATAAACCCGAACCCAAGGCCCACCATGATCCGGAAAGCCCAGAACAACGGCCAGACTGTCGGCACCGTGTCGTTTGCGGCCAAAACAATCTGCTCTTCGGTCGCGTCACGCGGGTCATCCACATAGCGTTTCAGCAAGAAGGCAAAGCCCAGATCGGCAGAATGCGCTTCGAACTGTGCAGTGACCGCAGGGGCCGCCGCTTCACGTTGCTCGCGGATCTCCATCAAAGCGTCATAGGCAATGACACCGGACCGGATACGGTCCTCGGCCTGCGCCACCAGATCGTTGATCCCGGGAATTTCGGTGGTCAAAGACCGTGTTCCGATCAGGCCCATCGCCCATGGAATTTCGATGGCGTAATGTGTCTCGCGTGTTTCCTGATCCGGAAAACCGACAAGGTTGAAAGGTGCGGGTGCCTCATGGGTTTCCCACATTGCCTCGATCGCGGCGAGCTTCATCTTCTGGCTGTGTGTCGCGGAATACCCGGATTCGTCACCAAGTAGGACAACCGAGAACGCAGAGGCCAGACCGAACGCGGCAGCCACCGTGATGGACCGGCGGGCCAGTTCGATGTGGCGGCTCTTGAGCAGATACCAGGCAGAGACACCGATCACAAAGACCGACGCGGTGACATAGCCTGCCGAAACAGTGTGCACAAATTTCGCCTGCGCGACCTCGTTGAAGAGCACGGCAAAGAAATCCGTCATCTCCATACGCATGGTCATCGGGTTGAATTCAGCCCCGACCGGGTTTTGCATCCAGCCATTGGCGATCAGGATCCAGAGCGCCGAGAAGTTGGAACCAATGGCAACCAGCCAGGCCACGGTCAGGTGGGCGACTTTGCTCAGCTTGTCCCAACCGAAAAAGAAAAGCCCGACAAAGGTGGCCTCAAGGAAAAAGGCCATCAGACCTTCGATCGCCAAAGGCGCACCAAAGATGTCGCCGACATAGTGGCTGTAATAGCTCCAGTTCATGCCGAACTGGAATTCCATCGTGATGCCTGTTGCCACCCCGAGAACAAAGTTGATCCCGAAAAGTGTGCCCCAAAACTTCGTCATTTGCCGCCAGATCGGGCGGTTTGTCATCACATAGACCGTCTCCATGATCGCCACGAGGATCGACAGACCCAGCGTCAGCGGCACGAAGAGGAAGTGATACATCGCTGTCAGCGCAAATTGCAGGCGCGACAGCTCAACGATCCCAAATTCCATATCTCTTGCTCCGGATATCGGGGGACGAATCCCCCCGATTTCAAATTCCAACTATGGAATGTATCAGGTGCGAAGAGCCGGGCGGCCTTGATCTAGATCAATAAGATGTATTTCATATACAACTTAAATCAGGCTCACTGTCCGATCGGCAAATGCGGTCTCGATCCGGCGATGGGCCGCGATCAGGATGGCCGCATCCGGCAAGAACCGGCGGATACCCTCGAGTACGGCAAGGGCAGTGGTTTCGTCCAACCCTTCAGTCGGCTCATCTAGTAACAGCACTTTCGATCGGCGCAGCAGGACACGCGCCAAAACCAACCGGCGCCCTTCCCCACCTGAGAGCCCGTCACCACGCGCGCCAAGGGGGGTGTTCAAGCCGCCCCTCGCCTGCACAACATCTGAAAGCTGAACAGCTTCAAGGACTTGCCACAGCGTGGTGTCATCGCTGTCCGGCGCGGCGAGCCGAAGTGCATCCGCGACCGTTCCGCTCATCAAAACACTGCGCTGCGGCAATAGCGCCACGGCATCGCGCAGCGAAGCCTCATCCCAATCAGAAACGGGCAATCCACCCAGCGTGATCATCCCCGATGCCACCGGATGCAAGCCCGCAACGGACAATAGCAAGGTCGATTTACCAGATCCACTTGGCCCTGTCAGAGCAACCGTTTCACCGGCACCGACGTTAAGAGACAGACCGTCAAGAACAGGGACGTTCGACAGAGGACGGGTCAGCCGGACGGCTTCGATGTCCAAATGCGCACCCACCGCCGCAGAGTTTGCGGCGTCTGGCCAGGATTCAGTGAGATCGCGGGAAACACGTCTGGCAGCTTCGGCCATGCGCCCCAGATCGCTGGCCGCTCTGCGCAAAGGTGCGATGGTTTCGGCCAGTGCCAGTGCGGCAAAAAAGCCAAGTGCCGCAAGCGCTGGCGCGAAATCGCCCGCTTGAACCATCGTGATGCCAAGCCAAAGCGTGCCCCCGGCAACCAGCGTACCAAGCATTTGCAGGGCTGCCCCGGTCAGGCGCTCTGCACGGTCTTGTTGCACCTGCAAGGCGCGCCGTCGGCTCTCAGCCGCCAATGCAAAATCAGCCTGCGCCATCAACCGGCCCTGCACAGCCAGATCGCGCCGTCCCCGTATCAGGTCAATCAGACGCGACCGGAACGCCTGTGCCGCCGCCTCAGCCCGGCGGGAGAGGTTCACGGTTTTGCGGGTGGCCTGGATAAAGATCACAGCACCACCCACGACATAGCCGGCGAAAGTCCAAAGTGCGATTGGCAGCCCAACCAAGGCCCAGATCACCACAAACACAACAAATTGCGTCATCACACCGGCCATCACCGGCAAGACAAGCCGCAGGGCCACGCCATCCAGAACATCAATATCAGCCGTCAAACGGTTCAGCGCTTGCGCGCTTCTGATACGGATCATGCGAGGATAAGAGGCCGCGACAAACCCGCCAAGTAACCGCACGCGCAACGATTCCAACGCCCGCAGTGTGGCGTCATGGGTCAACACCCGCTCTCCGTAGCGCGCGGCGGCACGTCCAAGCGCGAGGAAGCGCACCATCGCCGAGGGGCGAAAAACATCGAACACGGCACCCGTGCCTGCCAAACCTGCAGCGGCGGCGGCGGTGATAAACCACCCAGAGAGACCCAACAAAGCGGCCCCCATGGCAAGAACGAGAAAGCTGAGCGCTGCACCACGCCACAGGGCGGTAGGTTGTTCGCGCAGGATCAGCCGGAAGATACGCCAAAGAGCGGTCATGCCTTGCCTCCGATCCGGATAATCCGGTCCATTTTTGCGGCAAGATTGCTGTCATGTGTCGCCACGATCAACGTCGCACCGCGATCTGCTTGTGCCAATAACCCTTGGGCTACGACGGCCGCCGTCTCTGCATCCAGATCAGCGGTCGGCTCGTCTGCCAAGATCACATCGGGCGCACCATGAATGGCGCGGGCCAGTGTGATACGCCGCGCCTCGCCGCCCGACAGGCCACCACCGGTTTCGCCAAGGCGCGCGTTCAACCCCTGCGGTAATGCAGCTACAACCCCGCCGACCGCCGCCAGTTCCAAAGCCTGCGTCGGATCAGTCCCGCGGCCAAGCGTCAGGTTATGGCGCAAACTGGCATTCAGAAAATGTGGGGCCTGCGGCATCCAACCGATCCGCGCGCGCCACGCATCCGCTGTCTCTGCGTCAAGCAGGTGGCCGGCCACAGTCACATTGCCTGATACTGGTGTCAAAAGACCGGCGATCATGCGCAATACAGAAGTCTTGCCAGCTCCGCTCGGCCCCATCAAAGCCACGCTCTCACCCGGCATGATTTCAATATCATCCAACAGGGTACCACCCGGCAGGACACAGCCACGCAACGCCACAGCGGCAGGACCCACAAGTGGACTTGCAGGTCCGCCCATCCCTAGCAGAGTCGTTGTCTCTGCCCCGTCCCACGCGGCAAGCTCATCAAAGACAGCATCTGCGGAGGCTTTGTCGTGCCAAGCGGCTGCGAGATCGCGCAATGGTTGATAGAACTCAGGCGCAAGCAGCAACAAGAAGATGCCTGCCTGCGGCGTGAGTTGACCACCCCAAGTGCCGAATTCAAGCGCTCCCAAAAGCGAAAAACCGACGTAAACGGCCACCATCGCTACACCGATCGCAGCGAAAAGCTCCAACACGGTGGATGATAGGAACGCCACCCGCAGAACAGCCATCGTACGCCGACGCAAGTCGCGTGCCTGTGTCGAGAAGCCTTCAAGAACCGACTTGCCTGCACCCAGCAGACGGATATCTACAAGCGCCGACAAGCGCTCGACGAGCAGGTCGTTAAGCATACCGATTTCGACCATCTGGCGGCGGCTGGCATCTTTGGCGGCGATCCCAATCAGCGCCATGAACACCGGAATCAAAGGTCCCGATATCAGCAAAACCAGAGCGACAGCCCAAGAAAACCACAAAGCGAATGCAAAGATAACGATTGGCACAATCATCACGCGCGCCCGCGCCGAAGTGTAGCGGGTAATATACGGAGTCAGAAGTTCCAGCTTTTCCGTTGCCAGAGCTGAAATGCTTCCTGCCCCACCAAAGGCGCTATCGGACGCGCGTTTGGTCTCTTGCGTGACAATATGCGCGCGTGCAGCGTCCACCACACACAGCGCAGCCGTTTCCGCCAGCGCTTCGGACTTTAGCCCAAGAAAGACGCGCACCGCACCAAGACCGATAAAGCCCAGAGCTATCAAAACGGGCGACACATGCGCCCCCGTCAAAAGGCCGCCCAATGCGAAGGCGACCAGCCCCGCCTGCACGGGCCAAAGCAGGCTTGCCACAACTGCGAGAACCGCCGCCTGTTTTTGAAAAATTCGGCCAGGTGTCAGCCAATGAGTTGGAGAAATTTCTTGGTCTTGGGTCTCACTAGGACCGTTCTTATGCGCCACACAACCCTCTTAACTTGATTCTTGAATACCAGATAAAGTAGATTTCGGGGCGTTTGTGTGATCTAGATCAAAACAATTTCTATTGCAGCACATCAAAGTAATGAAACTCGATTCTTTGATGGGACTTACATGCGCCTTACCACACGGACAAACTTGGCTGCACGCATTTTGATGGCATGTGCTGTCAATGATGGCGTGACCGTTCGTACATCCGAGATTGCAGGAAAATGCAACGCATCGACGCATCACTTGTTGCAGGTCGTCAACCTTTTGCATGGCAACGGATTTGTTGAGACCATCCGCGGGCGCAGCGGCGGGCTTCGCCTTGCACGGCCAATGGAACAGATTTCGATCGGCGCTGTCTTTCGCGTCTTCGAGGGCGGGGTGCCTTTCGCGGAATGTTTTGACGCGGAAGCCAACTCTTGCCCCCTGTCCCCAACCTGTCGTCTGCGCAATTACATTTCACGGGCACTCGAAGCCTTCTATCACGAACTGGACATGGTAACACTCGCCGATCTTGTCAAAGGCAACTGCGGGCTGACTGCGCTGTTGGATATGGCGCCCAGACCACCCATGTCTTGCGGCCTGTCTGCCTAGCCAGCAATCGTGGCCTGAAACGCGGGCTGAATGACGAAGCTGTTGTTTCGCAAATGAATTACCCCCGCTCTGTTTGAACAAGGCGGGGGTATTTCATTTTTCAGGTGTGCTTTATTCGGCAGGCACCATGCTGGCCGAGGATCCGCGAGGGGAAAAATGCTGGCGGTTCAGGCGGAACACCAGGGCGATCATCAGGATCTGGGCCAGCAGGGCAATCGCGGTCAGGCTCCAATATGCGATGCCGAACTTGGCGATCAGCCCCGCAGCCACCAGACCCTTGTTGATGAAGAAGTGCAACATCACCGACAGGGCAACCCCGGGACAGACCAGCGCGTATGAACCGGGCGAAGTCTTATCACCTAGAACAAAGTCAGCGAAATAGCCCTGACGCCGCAGCACCAGCATCCCGAGCAGCACAAACAGGACCTGCACAGTCAGAAGGCGCGCAAGGAAGACCATGGTTTCACCCGCTGTCTGGTGCAGGTCAAACCCGATATGCAAACCGTGGCTTTGACGCAGGGACATGATGCCCAGCACCGTCATGATCGGCACGATCACCATCAGTGTCGGCCCTGCTTCGCGGGCAGTCCCGTAGTGCAGCATGGAGCTGAAAGCGGTGATTGCGGCAACGACGGTGTAAAGGATGGCCGCTGTGCCAAAGAAGGTCGACAGGACAAGCGACGTACCAACAACAAGATTATTCCCGCTCATCGCTGCGGGGGCAGCAAGACCAACGGCGACCATTGCAAGGGCGAAGGCAGGCAACAACTGCGCAAAGGAGTTGTGCGCGGTCACATCGAAAACGCCACCTTTGGTCAGCACACGCCCCAGAAAGTCACCGATCAGCAGCAACGCCCAGACGCCAATGGCAAGAAATGCGATCAGTGCCAAAGGAAACAGGTATTCTACAACCAGCCACAGGCCGGGCACAAAGACGAGCCCGACAATGAACATTGCATTGACGG
>CAYZKE010000067.1:0-4077 GCA_964478505.1 uncultured Loktanella sp. | reverse complement strand
ACCAGCCACAGGCCGGGCACAAAGACGAGCCCGACAATGAACATTGCATTGACGGTCATGGCCGCAGCCAAAGGTCCGGCAAGCAAGGTGGTTTCACCATTCGACGCGCGCAGCGCTTCGTATTGCGGTGTCTTGCGAAAGCGCGAGAGCGCGGACAGGTTCCAGATCAGGGACTTGACGTTCAGAAAGGCAAAGACTGCAATCCCGACCATCGCGACAACGACAGCCGCCTGAAGCGGCAATGCCCCGTTGGCAAAGACAGCCATCAGATCTTCGAAGATTGGCACGGGGCGCCCGACATGAGGGACCCAGAACATCAGGTACATAAAGAACGTCACGCTCAGCCCGCCTGCGCCAAGCGACGCAAGAAAATAGAGCGGTGAATAGGTATCTGCGGGTCTTGTGTGGTTTCTGTCCATTGCATTTACTCCAGCAATTGTATGATTGCGCCCACAATACATTCCAAATATGAAATGTTTCCTTGATGTAGATCAAACCGGCACTTTGCGCAGGGGTTTTACCCTGCGCAAAAGCAGCGTTAGCGCGAAACAAAGTAGTTCATCGGCAGCTTCAGGTAGGAGCGACCGTTACCTTCCGCCTCGGGCAACCGGCCACCCCGGATGTTCACTTGAAGCGCCGCCAGCATCAGTTTGGGCAAAGGCAAGGTCTGATCACGGGCATCCCGCACGGCACGAAAGGCGTCCTCGGAGGGATCATCCTGAAAGTGGATGTTGGATGCTTTATGCGCAGCAACAGTCGCTTCGCAGGCCGCATCACGCCCCTCCGGCGCATAGTCGTGACCGACAAAGACGCGGGTGCTGTCCGGCAGTGCCAGAATGGCCTGAATGCTGTCATAGAGCGCTTTGGAACTGCCGCCCGGAAAATCGGCGCGTGATGATCCGCTGTCCGGCATCATGAGCGTGTCATGCACAAAGGCCGCATCTCCGGCAACATAGGTGATGGATGCCAGAGTATGGCCAGGCGAAAACATGACCTTCACAGGCACATTCCCGACCATGAATCGCTCACCATCCTCGAACAGGTGGTCCCATTGACTTCCGTCGGCGGGAAAATCTGCCGGCAGGTTGTAGATATCTTTCCACAGGTTCTGCACACCGGTCACCCGTGCGCCGATCCCTGTTCGCGCACCCAGCTTTTCAGCCAGCCATGGCGCTGCGGAAAAGTGATCAGCATGCGGGTGGGTGTCGAGGACCCAGACGATCTCGATCCCTGCATCCTGAATGTAGGCAAGGATCTTTTCCGCATTGGCTGTCGATGTGGCCCCTGCAAGCGGATCAAAGTCCAGCACAGGATCGACGATGGCGCCTTTCATTGTATCAGGGTCATGGAACACGTACTGCCAGCTTCCTGTCGGCGCGTCCCAGAAGGGCTTTACGATAGGGTTAGACATGGGTTTCTCCTTCATCTGTGATTGCCGCACGCATTGCGCGGCAACCTCATGTTTGTTTCGGCTTGCTGCGGTGAACCGGCAGGGTGGTACCCCGCCCTGCCCAACCGCAAAGCATCAAAGGGCGCGTGTCGAAAAATACCAATCGACGGTATTATAGCCTTCGCCCGCACGGGCCATTGCGGCCTCTGGTGTGGCAGGTGTCGGCACGATGACCTCATCACCCGGCTTCCAGTTTTCAGGCATCGCGCACTGGTTCTCGTCGGCGGTTTGCAACGCCACCAGCAGGCGGTGGATTTCGTCAACTGACCGGCCCGCGTTCATCGGATAATAGACCATCGCGCGCAGAACGCCTTCAGGGTCGATAATAAATGTCGCGCGGACAGCAGCCGTATCAGATGCACCCGGCTGGATCATCCCGTAAGCTTGGGCGACGGCCATATTCAGGTCGGCAATGATCGGGAACCGGATTTCCACGCCGAACTTTTCCTTGATGTTCAGCATCCATGCGATGTGGCTGTAATGGCTGTCGATCGACAGACCCAGCAGTGCGGTATTCATGGCGGTGAATTCATCATGCTTTTTCGCAAAGGCAATAAATTCAGTGGTGCACACAGGCGTAAAGTCAGCCGGATGCGAGAAAAGGATCAACCATTTGCCGCGATAGTCCTCAAGTGTTTTGCGGCCGTCGGTGGTGGGCGCATCAAATGCAGGGGCAGGTTCGTTCAGGCGTGGGCCAGTGGATGTTACAGTGTCAGTCATTTCTTTGTTCCTTGAGGTGATCGTTTCGATGACCAACAGATAGTGACTTGCTACTTATAAGAGAAATTGAATATATTACTCATAGTAATTGGATTTCTCTATATGTTTACCCTTCGCCATCTTCAGTTCCTGATTGCCGTGGCTGACACCTCAAACTTTTCACGCGCCGCCGAAATCAGCTTTGTCACCCAGCCAACACTCAGCGCGGGGATCAAGGAACTCGAAGACCGTCTCGGTGTGCAGTTGATCGAACGCACCCGGCGCAGCGTGATGCTGACCCCGCTGGGCGAGCAGATCGTCATCCGCGCCCGCGCTTTGCTGCTGGACGCCAAAGAGATCGAGGAGTTGGCGCGCGCCCATCAAAACCCCGAAGAGGGCGACTTGCGGCTGGGGGCCATTCCCACGATCGGACCCTATCTGATACCGCAGGCCCTGCCGCTGATCCGCGCGCAGTTTCCCGGCCTGCGGCTCTACCTGCGCGAGGAAATGACAGAAGCCTTGATCGAGGGCCTGAACGCAGGGCGTTTGGATCTGATCCTGATCGCCCTGCCCTTCGACACAGGATCGCTCGAAATCGCGCATTTGTTCGAGGACGGCTATCAGCTGGCAACCCCGCCAAACGCGCCAAGGCCACTAACCACAGGCCATTCCGCCCTGAAAGACGCAGGCCAACTGATGCTTCTGGAAAAAGGTCACTGCCTTCAACGACATGCCCTTCAGGCTTATCCTGACCGCAACCTCGCCCAGGATGAGACCTTTGCGGCGACCAGCCTGACAACGCTGGTGGCCATGGTGTCAGAGGGGCTTGGCGTCACGCTGTTGCCCAATCTGGCCATTGATGCCGGCATCGTGTCAGATACCAAGGTCAGCCTGACTCCGCTTCCTGATGCCTGCCCAAGGCAGGTTGTCCTTGCGTGGCGACCGAATTCGGCCCGAGCGGGGCTGTTCGAAAAGCTTTCGGTATTGCTGCGTCTAAGCCGCGAGAGACGGTTTACCACGTGCGACCAGGCATAAAACCAGTGATCAAACGACACCGTAAAGGACCTTTGCAATGTCTGAAAACAAGGATTTGTCCTGTTTCTGGAATAGTGTTGCGCGTCGGTACGCCGCGATGCCGATGCATAACCAGTCATCCTATGCGGCGACACTTGCGCGTATCCGCACGCATCGAAAACCAACGGATCGCGTGTTGGAACTTGGCTGTGGCACAACGACAATCGCATTGCGTCTTGCGCATTTTGTCACACATTATACAGCAACGGATTATTCGGCTGGCAGAAGCAGCCCAAGTTTTGCAGCATTGTTCATGTTGTTTCCCTTTTGAAGTCTGACCAATCGGGAACCGTCCGCTGACCTTTTTTAACGTCTTGGTGCACGGTTCCGAACGGTTCAATCCAAGGGATTTGAACGGTTGGGGAATCCACGTTGTTTTCGCCGCTGTGCGACCGGATGCAGTATCTGGCCTTGGTAGTCGTATTGACAACCGTTGGGAGCGTAAAAGTTCCGGTTTACTTTGACTTCACTGCCGTCGTTTTTCGCCCGCATCAGCCTCCTTCTCGTGACGCGCCTTGCGCAGGCGGGCCATCTTGTCTTCGCGTTCTGTGGCTTCTGCGTCGGTGATTTCCTTAACGGCCCGGGTGGTCTTTTCCATTGCGGTTTCGTTGCGCGCTTGGGCGGTGGGCAGGCCGTTTGATGTGGTGAGTTTAGTCATGCGTAAATCTCCTTCACGTCGTCGTTTCTGGGCTCTTCCTAGTTGGTCGTGGCTTGGTTGATGCGGTCTTGCCCATTGTGCGTCGTTGCTACATGTCTCACTTTGCCATTATTGCGAGTTCCGTATGTGCATTTCGGATTTAGCAACGCAAAAGGCCCCGCGGATGCGAGGCGTAGTGCGTTGTAATCATTGGTAA
>CAYZKE010000066.1:0-10817 GCA_964478505.1 uncultured Loktanella sp. | reverse complement strand
TGGCCTTGGCGATGATCTTCTCGGTCGCACGGACCATGGCCGATCCGCAAACCGCGAGGCTGCGTGAGCCGTAAGTGCCCATCCCGAACGGGATTTTCGAGGTATCACCATGCACGATATCGACCGATGCAGGATCAATCCCCAACATATCCGCCACGATCTGCGGGAACACCGTCTCATGGCCCTGCCCGTGACTATGCGCGCCGACCATGACACTGAGGTTGCCGGTCGCGTTCACACGCACGGTCGCTGCATCATAGAGACCGACACGGCTTCCCAGCACACCGACGAGGTTCGAGGGCGCAATACCGCAGGCTTCGACATAGGCATTGATGCCCAGACCGCGCAGCTTGCCTTTCGCCTCGCTCGCCTTGCGGCGCTCTTCAAAGGCCTTGCGATCTACAATTGCCTCCATCTTGTCCATCAGCGCATCATAGTCGCCGCTGTCGTACTCCAGTCCGGCCGCACTGGTGAAAGGAAACTGGTCGCGCTTGATAAAGTTTTTGCGCCGCAGTTCCACGGGGTCCATCCCCAGTTCGCGGGCCGCCATGTCGATGACGCGTTCAATCGAATAGGTCGCCTCTGGCCGCCCAGCGCCGCGATAGGCGTCAACGGGGGCTGTGTTAGTGAACACAGTTTTCACGTTCACGTACACGTTTGGCACGGTGTAGTTGCCCGCCATCAATGTCCCATGCAGGAATGTCGGCGTCGCGGTCGAGAAGTTCGACAGATAGGCCCCCACGTTCGCCAGCGTTTCACTGCGAAAGGCAATAAAGGTACCGTCCTTTTCGCAGGCCAGCTCAATCTTGGTCACGTGGTCACGCCCGTGCGCATCGCTCAGGAAGCTTTCAGTGCGATCGGCCACCCATTTCACAGGCCGTCCAACCTTTTTGGAGGCCGCCAGCACAAGCGCTTCTTCACCGTAGTGGTAGATTTTCGAGCCGAAACCGCCGCCCACATCAGGGGCAATCACGGTCAGTTTGTTTTCGGGAATACCCAGAACAAATGCCGAGATCAGCAGCCGCGTCAGGTGCGGGTTCTGTGACGTCGTCTGCAACAAATAAGCATCGCCTGCTGCGTCATAAGTCCCGATCGAGGCCCGTGGTTCCATCGCGTTGGGCACCAGACGGTTGTTCACAAGCTCCAGCGTGGTCACATGCGGTGCGTTCTTGATCGCCTCATCGGTGGCGGCACGGTTGTCCTCGATCCAGCCCCAGTCGAAACACTGGTTGGTGCCGATCTCGTCATGCACAAGATTGTCACCGGCCAAGGCGTCAGCCATGTTGATGATCGCAGGCAGCTCCTCGATGTCGGCAATGATCTCCTCGGCGGCGTCGCGGGCCTGCTGTTCGGTCTCGGCGATGACAGCGGCATAGGCATCACCGACGTGGCGCACCTTGCCATGGGCCAGCACCGGGCGCTTGGGCTCTTTCATCGGCTCGCCGTCGCGGCTGTTGATCAGCCAGCCTGCGGGGTTGCCGCCCACATCCACGAAATCCTCGCCGGTAAAGACCGCCAGCACACCGGGCATGCTCTCTGCCGCCGATGTATCAATGGATTTGATTACACCGTTCGCCACGGTCGAGCGGACAAAAATCGCCGCCGCCTGCCCGAAGACATTGATGTCTGCGGTATATTTTCCCTTCCCAGTCAGAAAGCGCACGTCCTCGCGGCGCGTTGTGCTGGCACCTATTCCACCATCTTTTGGCATTCTCATTCCTCCCTGTCGGAGCCGCAATTTTTCATCGAAAAATTGGCCCCAAATTTTTCTCGAAAATTTGCTTACTCGGCGGCGATGGCCGACACATCCTGACCGGATGCGGCCATGATCGCTTTGACGATGTTGTGGTATCCGGTGCAGCGGCAGATGTTGCCTTCCAGATATTCACGGACTTCGCGTTCCGTGGGTGTCGGGTTCTCTTTCAGCAATGCCGCCGCAGACATCACCATCCCGGGTGTGCAGAAACCACATTGCAAACCGTGGTGATCCTGAAACGCCTGCTGGATCACATTCAGCGATCCATCTGCATTCGCCTGCCCTTCAATTGTTGCCACATCGGCACCATCCGCCTCGACTGCAAACATCGTGCAGGCTTTCACCGCCTCGCCGTTTACATGGATGACACAGGCACCACATTGCGAGGTGTCACACCCCACGTGCGTGCCTGTCAGTCGCAGGTCATTGCGCAGGAAATCCGACATCAACGTGCGGCCCTCCACTTCACCCGACACGGATTTTCCGTTCACGGTCATAGTTACCGACGCCATTGTTTCCTCCCAAAAACAGTTCTGCTTTGAGATGAGTTAAACACGGCAAAAGGCACTTGAGAACACCCTACTTCCGCTGCACCTGCAAAGTAACGGGGATTTGTGCCTAGAGACTGGCACGTGGTTTGGGGCGGGACGGGATTTCCTTCAGCAGTCCCCCGACGCCCATCTTGGTAAAATCGGCAGGTGTCGGGCTGAGGCCGCAGATGACACGCTCCAGCACCCAGTCAGCCCCGTTCAAAGCCGGCGAGCGCGCACATCCCGGCAAACCCACAACGGGTTTTTCTCCATGGTTTCCTAAGAACAACAGGTTCCCCGGGTCAACAGGCATCCCGAATTGCGTGACCTCGCCTCCCGCCTGCTGCAGCGCCGAAGGCCCCACATCTTCTACGTCCGACGTGGCTGAGGCGGTGAGGATAAAGATCACCGCGCCTTCCGCCCCCTTGATGGCTTCCGCCAAGGGCGCATGCGCATGCGGCACTATCACGCGGGGTGTCAACGTGACGCCCAATCGTGACAACCGTGACGCCAGTGCGCGCCTGCCTTTGGTTGCGGGTGGTTTGCCAATATCGGTTTCAATCAGGCTCGCCGTCGTCACGCGGGGCGGCAACAGCGCCAATGCCCCGTTGCCAGCCGAACAAGCGGCCGTCACATCATCGGCAGGAACGGCATAGGAAATAATCTTGATTGTCGCGACCATCGCCCCTTCCTCTACCCGTTGCAGTGGTAGGACTGTGGCAACCGTGATCATCGGATTGACGGCATTTGCAGCATCGATCCGCGCGGCATCGATCTGCACAATACCGGGGCCTTTGGCATAAAGGTTCACACGCCCTGTCGCGGCTTTGCTGATGTGCAGCCCAGCGCCTGCAATCGCTGCAGCAAACTGTGCTGCTGCGGTGTTCTCGTTCAGATCACCGGGATCATAGCGCGCGACGATCACCTGCGCGTGTCCCGCCGCCAGCAAGGCTGCGATATCCGCATCAGAGAGGATCTGCCCTTTGCGCAGCGCCCCCGCCTTCACCGGCACGGAATGCGCCAAGACGGCGCCCGCCGCCTCTTGTATTGGGACAGGTCCGAATTTCACGGTTTTTTCCGTAAGGCCTGCGTCACCTCTGCCATAATGCTCACCGCAATTTCGGCAGGCTGGCGTCCCCCCAGATCAAGCCCGACCGGCGCATGGATGCGGCCAATCTCTTCATCGGTGAACCCCACCTCTTTCAGGCGCGCGACCCTTTTTGCGTGGGTGCGCGTCGATCCAAGGCAGCCCAGATAGAAAGCCTCGGATTCCATCACCGTCACAATCGCGGGATCGTCCAGCTTTGGATCGTGGGTCAGCGTGATCACCGCCGTGCGGGCATCAATCCTGAGCGCGCGCAGGGCCTCATCCGGCCAGTCATCAAGGATGGTTTCGTCCGGAAACCGTGCCTGCGATCCAAAGGCCGGACGCGGATCAATCAGGATCGGCCTGTATCCACAGGCGCGCGCCATGGGCACCAGATGCTGGGCAATATGCACCGCCCCGACAATAACCATCCGCAAAGGCGGATTATGCACGGCCACAAAGGTACGTCCGTCCTCTTCAATCCCTGACGTATCGGTGCGCTGCCGGTCAGGATAAGTCCACGCCGCCTGCAACCGCGGGCGGCTTGCGATAATATCGGTGACGTAGACGACAGGAGTGGCTTCAGCGCGCGCATCGGCCAGCCGTTCAAGAATATCAACCGGCATCACAGGGCCCACAGGCTCGATCAGCACCTTGATTTCACCGCCACAGGCCAAACCGACGGCAAAAGCCTCGTCATCGCTTACGCCAAAGCTCAGCAAGCGCTGTTCGCCGTCGGCAATGGCGTCAATCGCTTCGGTGATCACGGCCCCTTCGACACAGCCCCCCGACACGGACCCCTCCATTGCGCCATCGGCATCAATCACCAGTTGGCTACCCACAGGGCGCGGAGCAGACCCCCAGGTCTGCACGACTGTCGCGATCGCCACACCACGGCCTGCGCGGTACCATTCAAGCGCCAGTTTCGGCAGGTCATTGATGTCATCTGTCATGATAGCCATACCCTCGTTCGCATGCTGCCTGCTTTATCACAGCTCAACACTGGCCGCATCACAATCGCGCCAGCAGGCGCGCTTTTTCGCCAGTATCGTCAGGACGTGACAGCGCCTCTGCCAAGCCTGCCAGCGACGCGATATTGTGGCCTGCGCGAAAACTCGAACAATGCGGCAGCATCTGCATGATCCCCCGCGCCTTGGGCGCAAACCCGTCCCAGCGCAGCAATGGGTTCAACCAGATCAACTGGCGCGAGGACAGCCGCAGGCGCTCCATTTCGCGGCCCAGATCATGGCCCGCGTCACGGTCAAGCCCGTCGGTGATCAACAGCACAACCGCGCCCTGCCCCACAACACGGCGCGACCAGTCGCGGTTGAAGTCATGCAAACAGGCCCCGATCCGTGTCCCGCCTTGCCAATCCTGCGCCTCGGCCCCGGCCGCCGCAAGAGCCGCGTCCACATCACGCCTGCGCAGGTGGCGGGTGATGTTTGTCAGCCGTGTGCCAAAGGTAAATGCATGGACCTGCGCCCAACCCTGCCCCTGCCGGTTCGACACCGCATGGACGAACTGCAAAACTGCGCGCGAATATTGCGACATCGAGCCGGATATATCGCAAAGCACAACAAGGTTCGGATACCGCAGCTTGCGCCGTTTCGTTGCAAAATCAGTGACTTCTCCACCTTTGCGCATGGCCTGTCGCATCGTTCCCTGCCAGTCGGGTAACGTCCCCACCAGCCGCGCAGTCCTGCGGCTGAGGACCGGCGGCACAGGCAAGGAGAGCTTTGCCAGAACCGCCTTTGCCGCGTTCATTTCCGCGTTGCTCATCAACTCGAAGTCCAGCGTCCGCAGCCGTTCCTCTGCCGATGCGGTTTGCGTCGCATCAATGTCAATTTCGATCTCATCATCGGTGTCGGGTTGCGGCGGTAGCGGGCGTTCTTCCCCGTCCAATAGCGCCTCGGCCGCGCGCTTCTCTGCGGGGGCGGCTGCGCGTTCCTCCTGTGTGCCGCGCACCATCGGGCGCAGGAATGACATCATATGTTCAAGGTACTCCGGATCACGCCAATAAAGCCGGAATAGCTGGGCAAAGATCAAATGCTCTTCGGGTTTGCTGACAAAACAGGCATGCAACGTCCAAAAGAAATCCTGCTTTTGCGAGAACCCCACTGCACTGACCGCATGGATCGCATCAATCACCCGCCCCGTACCAATCGAAAGCCCCGCACGGCGCAGGGCACGCGCGAAATGCGTGATGTTCTGCGCCAGTTTGGGATCATCCGGCAGGGTCAGTGCGGGGTATTGGACCATCAGGCCTTTTCCAGATCGGCCTTGGCGGCATCAAGGATACGTTTGGCCTCGGACCCCTGTAGCCTCTGGATATCGTCCTGATACTTGAGGATCGCCCCCAATGTATCGGCGATGGTGGCCGGTGACAGGTCAATCACATCCAGAGCCAGCAAACATTTGGCCCAGTCGATCGTTTCCGCAACGCCGGGTTTCTTGAACAGGTCCTCTTCGCGCAACCGCTGCACGAAGGCCACGATTTCGCGCGACAAGGCCTCGGAGGCCTCGGGTGCGCGGGCATGGAGAATTTCAATTTCACGTTCAAAATCGGGGTAATCGACCCAGTGGTAGAGGCACCGCCGCTTGAGCGCATCATGGACTTCGCGGGTCCGGTTCGAGGTCAGGATCACGATGGGCGGCTCCGGTGCAGTGACCGTGCCGAGTTCGGGGATTGTGACCTGAAAATCGCTCAGCGCCTCAAGCAGGAACGCTTCAAACGGGGCGTCGGTCCGGTCGATTTCGTCAATCAAGAGCACCGGCGCGCCGCCGGCTTGCGGGCGCATGGCCTGTAAGAGCGGTCTTTCAATCAGGTAATCCTCGGTGAAAAGCTCGGATTTCAGCATATCGCGGTCAGTCCCGCCTGCGGCCTCGGCGGTGCGGATCGCGATCATCTGTTCGGCAAAGTTCCACTCGTAAACCGCCGAAGACGCATCCAACCCCTCATAGCATTGCAGACGGATCAAACGGCGGCCCAAAGCCTGCGCAATTACTTTGGCAATCTCGGTCTTGCCTGTCCCTGCCTCACCTTCCAGAAACAGCGGACGGCCCAGTTTGAGGCTCAAAAATACCACCGTCGCCAAGGCCCTCCCGCAGACGTAATTCTCTGCCGCCAATGCGGCCTGCACCTCATCAATGTCTGCAAATGCCATTCTGTGATCCTCCCATGCCTTAGAACTGCATCCCCACACCGCCGCGTCAAGCCGTCCATTGCCCCTGACCCGCAGACGTCATACCCTGCGCGCAACAAGTTGGGAGCATAGACAATGAACGATTCCACACCAATCAAAGCCACAGGTTTCGGTCCTGATCTTGGACCATTCGACTGGGCCGATCCGCTGCGTCTTGAAGACCAGCTGACCGAAGACGAGCGCATGTTGCGCGATGCGGCCAATGAGTTTGCGCAAAATACGCTGCAACCGCGCGTGACCGCCGCCTATCGCGATGCGACCGTTGATCCTGATATCTTTGCAGAAATGGGCGCCGCAGGCTTGCTCGGCCTGACGATCCCTGAAGAATATGGCGGTCTGGGCGCGGGCTATGTCACCTACGGCCTGGTCGCGCGCGAGGTCGAGCGGGTGGACAGCGGTTATCGGTCCATGATGTCGGTGCAATCCTCGCTGGTGATGTATCCGATCCACGCATACGGAAGCGAGGAACAGCGCCAGAAATACCTGCCCGGGCTTGCGGCGGGCACGCTGATCGGCTGTTTCGGCCTGACCGAACCTGATGCAGGCAGCGATCCTGCCGGCATGAAGACTATCGCGAAAAAGACTGATGATGGCTATGTGATTAGCGGATCAAAGATGTGGATCAGCAACGCACCCATCGCGGATGTTTTTGTCGTCTGGGCCAAATCCGAGGCACATGGCGGCAAGATCCGTGGTTTTGTGCTGGAAAAAGGCATGAAAGGCCTGTCGGCCCCGAAAATCGGCGGCAAGCTTAGCCTGCGCGCTTCTGTGACAGGTGAAATCGTGATGGATAACGTGGCCGTGGGTGAAGATGCCCTGCTGCCGGGTGTCCAAGGTCTGAAAGGGCCGTTCGGCTGTCTGAACCGCGCCCGCTACGGCATTGCGTGGGGTGTGATGGGCGCAGCCGAAGCGTGCTGGCATGCTGCGCGCCAGTACGGGCTCGACCGCAAGCAATTCGGCAAGCCGCTGGCACAGACCCAGCTTTTCCAAAAGAAGCTGGCAGACATGCAGACAGAGATCGCACTGGGGCTGCAATCCGCGCTGCAACTGGGCCGCCTGATGGAAGCAGGCAAAGCCGCGCCGGAAATGATCAGCATGATGAAACGGAACAACTGCGGCAAGGCACTGGATGTCGCGCGGGCCTCGCGGGACATGCATGGCGGGAATGGAATCAGCGAAGATTTCCAAATCATGCGTCACATGGTGAACCTCGAAACGGTAAATACCTACGAGGGCACGCATGACGTGCACGCATTGATCCTTGGCCGTGCACAAACGGGGCTGCAGGCCTTCTTTTAGGCCAGCAGCGCAACATTAAACCTGTCTTTGTTGCTTATTTTACTGCCCGATTTGTATATACTCAGGTGACAGGGGCGGGTGTTGTTCCGCCCCCGGGGTAATGAGTATGAATGACGGGCAGTTGGCCATCGATATCAGTCTGACGGACCTGAGCGCCAACGATTGGTTGGGTCGGATAGACGATTTCTGCGAAGATCACGGCTTCTTCGAGCAGCTTGGACGCGAGCATTGCGCGGGCTTTCTCGAGGCCGGAAACAAGCTTTTGGTCACCTTTGAGAACGCGCAACTGGTCCGCGAGAATAACCTCGATTCGGAACCACGTGGCTTTGCCTATACCCGCCACGAAGGCTGGTCGCTGCTGTCGCTGTTTTCGTTCAAAGAAGGCTGGTTTCGCGATCACCACGTTTATGATTTCTTTGACCGGCTGGTAGACGCGGGCTTTTTTGACCAGTTCGAAAAGATCATCTTTCATGGCGGCGGCGGTGGTGCGTCATACGCCGCAGCGGCCTATTCCGTCACCGCGCCGGGCGCGACGGTCATCGCGCTGCGTCCCCAAGCGACACTTGATGCGGAATTGGCCGGATGGGACCCGCGCTATAAGCACGCCCGCAAGAAAAACTTCAACGACCGCTATGGTTATGCACCCGAGATGATCGACGCCGCTGACAAGGTCTTTATCGCCTTTGACCCGATCCAGCGGCTTGATGCCTGCCACGCCGCGCTCTTTCGGCGGCCACAAGTGACAGCCCTGCCCTGCCCGCTGCTGGGGGATGATCTAGATCAGGCGTTTGATCGCATGGGAATCCATGACGTGATCATCAAACTGGCGATGGATGACATGCTGGATCGCCGTCGTTTCACGCGGCTGTTGCGCGCACGGCGCTATGATCCGACCTATGTGCGGGCGCTTGTGCGCCGTCTGGTCGTGACGGGTCATCCGCGCTTAGCCCTGATCGTTTGTGAATACATGATCCGGCGCGGCCACAAAGCGTTCTTTATCGACAAGCGTGAAGAACTCACACCCACCGAGGATATTCACACGTAGTAGGTATCGCGATAGACGTGTCGCAGGATTGTGTCACGGCTCAGACCGATATCGGCCAATTCGTCGTCACTGAGCTTTTGCAAGCGAAGCACCTGCGCGGACCGGTTTTGCGCGGCCAAAAGCCGAGAAACAGCGCTTGCGATGGCGCCGAAGAAAGCAAGGAACGGCAACGGCGCCGTGTGGGAAGAAGTATGTCTGGCCATAATGGCTGTCCTATCGGGATCATTTGTTTCCCCCGCTAGATAGACGCCCTATCCGCCACGAAAACAGCCAAACCTGCATTGCTGCATTGCAGCAAACGCATGCCAGCGTGTTTAGCCCGCGTCTTGGCGGCCTTCGATCACCTTTTTCAGCACATTGAAGATGCGCGTGCCGAAATAACCCAGGATTGCGCCGATGATGATTCCGAAGACCGATCCGCTATCAAAAGCCGCAGCAATGATTGCCGCGCCAAGCAGCGCCACCATAAAGGCAATCAGACGTTTTTCCGCTGTTCTGACTTCAAAATAGCCCTCAAGCGTTTTGACGATCGGCGCTGCAACGGGGCCCTCGATCTGTGGTGTCAGAAACCCGGCGGCGGCCGCAATCAGAAATCCAAGCATCCTGTCTCTCCCTTGAACCAGTGTCTTGGCCGGAAATATCATGAATTGCCGCAGGCTGTGCAAGGGCATTCAGGAAAACGGTTTGCGCGCGAAAGGGCTATGGCGTCCTGCGGCGCAACGGTGTAATCGGAAAACATGCCAGATAGAAACCCGACCCGCCTCACCATCCGCCGCCCTGATGATTGGCATTTGCACCTGCGTGACGGTGCCATGCTGCGGGCCGTTCTGCCCGAAACCACACGGCATTTCGCACGCGCGATCATCATGCCAAATCTGGTGCCCCCTGTTGTGACCGCGGCACATGCTGCCGCCTATCGCGACCGTATCCTTGCGGCCATCCCCGAGGGCGACACGTTCACCCCGCTGATGACGCTGTATCTGACAGAAGCGACAGACCCCGAAGATGTGCGCGCGGCACATGCCGCAGGGATTGCAACGGCGGTGAAGCTCTATCCTGCAGGCGCCACCACAAACTCGGCCTCAGGCGTGCGCGACTTTGAAAAAGTGCGCCCTGTGCTTGAAGTTATGGCCGAGATCGGCATGCCGCTGTGCGTGCACGGCGAGGTGACAGATCACGAGATTGACATCTTCGACCGCGAAGCGACGTTTATCGACAAAATCCTGAAACCACTGCGCAAGAAGGTGCCCGACCTGAAGGTCGTGATGGAACATGTCACCACCCAAGACGCGGTGGATTACGTGCGCGACAGCAGCAAGAACCTTGCCGCAACAATCACGACCCACCACCTGATTATCAACCGCAACCATATTCTGGCGGGCGGGATCAAACCGCATTTCTATTGCCTGCCGGTCGCAAAACGCGAAGCGCATCGCGTGGCACTGGTGCAGGCCGCCGTTTCCGGCGACAAGCGGTTCTTCCTCGGCACCGATAGCGCCCCTCATACCGATGCGCTGAAACTGCAGTCTTGCGGCTGTGCAGGTATCTTTACCGCGCCAAACACCATGTCCTGTCTGGCCGAAGTGTTTGATGCAGCGGGTAGAATCAACAAACTGGAAGATTTTGCCTCACTCAACGGCCCCCGCTTTTATGGCCTGAAACCAAACGAAGACACGATCACCCTGACCAAAGGCGATCCTGTCAGCTATCCCGCCCATATCGACACCGAGGACGGGCCTGTCACCGTGTTTGACCCCGGGTTTGACCTGCACTGGCGTGTCGAAGAATAGAAAGGCCACCCGATGATCCCCACCTCTTTTCCCGCTAAAGAAGAGATCGCCCGCCTCACCGCCGGTATGTTGCTTGAAATCGGTGCGATTGACTTCAACGCGTCCGA
>CAYZKE010000065.1:0-10887 GCA_964478505.1 uncultured Loktanella sp. | reverse complement strand
CCCTATTTGGCGAAGCTGGCTGTTGAGGCGCGGCCAGGACGAGAGGGATCATCGCTAGGTGTTGTGCTGGCGGCGGGTTCATTGGGCGCCATCGTAGGGGCGGTTCTTGCAGGATTTGTCGCATTGCCAGTCATGGGCTCGGCGCTGACTTTTGCAGGATGTGGGGCTACTGCTCTGCTATGCGTGCCTTTCGTGCGTGGTGGCCCGCAGTCCACACTCGGGATGATCGCACCTGCTGGATTGATCATCGCGTTGGGTCTCACCAACGGGTCGGTGTGCCGATATGAATCGGGCCAGTCCTGCATTGATGTCGGGCAACGCGACGGTGAAATCCGTTTATATTCTGACCGCATTACACAGGCCGCCGAGCGGGTAAGTTCTAGTAATGCGGCACTGCAGGAAGACGCACTAGTGCTGCGTTACACACAAATGCTCTGGGCCCGCATGGCACAGGATCTGCCTGCGGATGCGAACGTCCTTTTTGTGGGTGGCGGTGGGTACACGCTGCCAAGTCAACTGTTAAGCCTGCGCCCGGAGGCACGGGCGGTGGCCGTCGAGATTGATCCGCTCGTGACTGAGGTGGTGCAAGAAAACCTTCCTTGGGCTGCGTCTGTGATCAAGGGTAACGAACGGCTCGATATCGTGCACGCAGATGGCCGGGTGTATATCAACGAAACGGACCGCCGGTTTGATGCAGCGGTCATGGACGCATTTTCATCTGGATCGGTCCCTGCCCATCTGGTGACATTGGAGACCTACCAGCGATTGCGCGAAGTCGTCACTGGACCCGTCTACGTGAATTTGATCGATGAGCCAAACGGGCAGTTGGCCCGTGGCACCCACGCAATCCTGACGCAGCTTTATCCTCACGTCACGTCGCTCATGGGTCCCGTGAGTGCGCGCGGCTATACTAATATTATCCTGACGGCGTCACCCACGCTGCTCGCACCGCTAGATCGGATGCCTAGTGGTTATACGGTCACGACATTGGCAGCTAGCCGCGCCTTCACAGACGACCGCGGTTGGATAGGGCATCGATAGTCTAAACTCACCCACATGTTTTAGAGTTTTCGGCGACCTTGACTGCATCGTCATGCTTTGGATCTAAAACGGAAGGCCGAAATTTGATCGTAAGTAGCGAAGGGCAGTTTTATCCGGTATAACGGTCGTCCGTGCACGCCGCAGCGAAATTCCAGTTTGAGCCAGAGCGGACCTAATTGCAAAGCGGAGCGAATGGCTGTTCAGAGCCCAAACTTTGTGCATTTCCAGAGAAAAGCTTGCGCAATAATCAGATATTTAACGATGGATCACCTTAAGGAAACTGCTTAACGATCGGCTTCGTCTGGTGGGGTTGTCACGCCGAATTGTCCTGACGACTTGTTGTCGGTTGGTCCACTGAACTCCGTGGCCTGTAAACCACGGCTCAGCAACTCTCGGATGGCCGCCGCCCTCGACGGCAGGCGGTTCTCGAAGCGCCAATCGTCAATGGCCTTGATCTCGTTATCATTCAACATGACTTGGATCTTTTCGGTCCGCTTGCCGCCCGAGATTGTCATAGAAGTCCAACTCTCTGTTTTTAGCCTGGTGACGTAACATGAGTATATGACGTAACAACCGGCGTCTACGCAAGCGTTACCAAGAATGCAGGCAGCACCAAATCCTCAAGCATTGGAAGGAGCATGGGGGGCGTCGGCTACACAGCTTAAGTATATGTTTTTATTTGATTATTTTTAATAATTGTGTATGTTGGGTGCCAATTGAAAGGAGACAAATATGAATATGAAGCAAGCATATGTCGAAAAGGTTCAAGCCCGTCTGAATGAATGGGATGCAGAGATAGAAAAGCTCAAAGCTCGCGCTGACAAAGCTGAAGCTGCCGCCAAAATCTCGTATCTCGAACAGATCGAGACGCTGCGCGACGAACAGCGTGAGGCGCAGACCAAGCTTGATGAGTTGAGGGCCGCGGGCGACGACGCATGGGAAGACATGAAAGCCGGCGTCCAAAATGCGTGGGATAGTCTTGAGCAAGCAGCCAAAGACGCCAGTTCACGCTTCGCTGCCTAATGAGTAGTTAAGTTAAGATGAGCGCCGTTCCTCTAGCGGGGGCGGCGTTCTGGATAGGAGACAGACCATGGCCCATCAGAAAGACAATACAACCGGACCACGCGGCATGCATCACGATAGCAAGGGCAGCGCATATGGCCGGTTCTTCGCCATGATCGGCACCTCGACGGTCGTGATGTATGGTCTGATGTATCTCAACACCTATGCGCTCGATCACGTCTTCTTCTCACAGACCCGAATGTGGATGGCGTTATACATGGGCGGGATGATGGCGATCATCATGCTCGCGTTCATGCTGGGTATGTATTCCAACAGGAAGACAAACATCGCAATTTTTGCAGGTGCAGCCATTGCCTTCGTCATCGGTCTCTACCTCGTCCGGTCGCAGGACACAGTGGGTGACGTCGCTTGGATGAAGGCGATGATCCCTCACCATTCAATCGCGATCCTTACGAGCGAACGCGCTAATATTTCTGACCCGCGTGTCCGTCAACTGGCTGATGCGATCATCGCGGCACAACGCGGCGAAATTGCAGTAATGCAGCATTACATCGCGGACATCGAGGACAATGGGGATGCGGCCCCGGGCACTCCCCGAACCGAACCCTGAGACGAAATAGACCCATCATGCCTGTGGGCACTCGACCGACGTAGCCGAGGAGGACTGACCGATTTGTCCCGCATAGAAGTGCGCGCAACATAAATGTTGAAGATCTGTAGAACTGGGCAGCGCGAGCCCTCCCTTGGGATCAAACACCTAAGAAACCTGCTTCAATTCCAAGTGTTTCGCCCGTTTAGAAAGTGCTAAAAGCAATTTTTGGAGATGGATATGTTTAAAGAAATTATGGTTGCATTTGATGGCTCCGATCATTCCGAGGCAGCATTGCAAACTGCATGCGATTTGGCAGCTAAATATCAAGCGAACCTGCAAGTCGTTCACGTCCCTCAATTGCACCAACCTACCGTTGGGGTTAGCGGGACAGCTGCTTCCGTTCTTGCCCAGCAAGACGCTCTCCAGCAAACAGGCGACGTGATCCTCAAACGTGCAGAGACGCTAGCAAAAGAAGCAGGTCAAAACCTCAGCTCTACCAAACTACTGACTGGCCCCACTGCGCAAGCCATTCTGGAGGCGGCTGACACGATGAATGCAGACCTGATCGTTTGTGGGCGTCGAGGCCTCGGCAATCTGAAGGCAATGTTCCTTGGCAGTGTGTCGCAGCAATTGGCTTCGGAAGCCGAGTGCGCTGTCTTGACAGTTAAAGCAGCACAGCCTGGGAAGTTGTTGTGATGTGGCAAATTTCTTAATCGTCTTAGTTAGTCACGGAGCGTCCAGACGAAATAGGTTTATGTTCTCTTGCCTGACGTTCGTTTTCCGCTTACGCCAAAGTGTGTTTTTTTACCGTATTTGATTGTAGAAGGTCTGACCATGTTCAACCGACGCCATTTCATAATCACGACGGCGGCTCTATTTTCACCGCCCGTTGCCGGTGTAGCGCTGGCACAGGAGCAGACGGCCCCGATTGAACCAATCGCGCCGCGCGCACCCGTTTCGCCCCGGTCAAACCGGGCTAGTTGGGATGCGCGCGTGACACCACAAAACTACGATCCGTTCACATCGAATCCTTGGGGGTTTCATCCGCGTTTTCTTCCAACACTTGTTGAGGCAAACGACAACCTGATACCCGGCGATATTCATGTCGATGCGATTGCGCGTTATCTTTATCATATCCGGAACGATGGCATGGCGATGCGTTATGGCGTCGCGATTGCACGCGGCAATCTCTACGAGCCTGGAACTTACAATATCAGACGCAAGGTAAAATGGCCGACGTGGCGACCAACTGATGCAATGATTGAGCGTGATCCCGCTTCCTACGCGCGTTTCAAAGATGGTGTTGATGGCGGTCCGTCCAATCCGCTTGGTTCACGGGCGCTGTACCTCTATGAAGGCAATCGCGACACCTATCTGCGGATACATGGCACGCCGTCACCTCGGTCGATTGGCGGGCGGGCAAGCTCTGGCTGTGTGCGAATGGTCATGGCCCACATCATTGGGCTTTATGACCAAGTGGCGACTGGATCGACTGCTGTGCTTTATCCTACAGAAGATGGAATTACCGCGCGCAGCTAACGCGCGGTTCTTACGCTGGGGCGGCCTCTGCCCGTTCAACACAAATCGGTCGCCCTTGGGACGTGCGAAGCGGCAGAAGTGTCGTCTCTACTGGGCCGGCATGGTTGTACCAATAGCAATTGTCATCGGGCAAAAGCACAACCTCCTCGAGATTCTGGAACGGAGCTGCGATCGCCGTCACAGCTTCAGGTAGCTCTTTGATGAAACGCGGGTCCGTGCCCCTTGTTCCAACGGATTCAACATCGCAGGCCCCGAGCAACAGCAGAGCAGCGAGCAAATAGCCGACGCGCATATTCATGTGTGTTCTCCCTCATTGCAGGAATCAGCCAAATCATTCCGAAGCGCGTTGCGCAACGCATGACTTCGTCTGGCGCGCACTTTTTAAGAAAGTGTCGCTTGATGCCCTACCATAATCTTGAATGCCAGCATCGCGTTCGCTCTCCAATTGCGCGAGACCTACAAGCCGTTTTCAAGGCTTGCGTGTTCAATCTGTTCCTCTACTGTGCCCGTAAAAACAGGCAGTCCGCAGGCGAGAACATGAAAACCACAAGACGTCATTTCGGCATAGGTATCGCAGCTTTTGGTCTAGCCGCCTGTAGTCGCCCCGCTCCGCAAAGCTTTGCTGACCGAGTTGCTGTGGGACTACCAGCGGACCTTCAGCCTGTGCCAAATGCAGATTATGACGCTTGGGTCAGTTCGTTCCGTGGCCGCGCAGGTGGATACGGTTTATCGACAGAAACTATTGCATCCGGATTTCGCGACACAGGGTATCTTCCGGGTGTTGTGACACGCGACCACAACCAGACTGAATTTAGACGCAGTTTAGAAGACTACCTCGCCATCGCCGCCTCCGATGAACGGATCACAAAAGGCCGGGCCGCATTCGCACGTCACAGATCCACCCTTAGGGCACTTGAAGACAGATATGGCGTGGACGCAGAGATCATCGCAGCGATCTGGGGATTGGAGAGCTTTTATGGGGAACGCCGTGGCGATGTGCCTGTCGTTTCGGCAACGTCCACGCTCGCCTATGATGGACGGCGGGGCGCTTTTTTCGAACAGCAACTCGTTGCTGCTCTCAAGATCTTGCAAGCCGGCGATATCACAGCGGAACGCATGACAGGCAGCTGGGCCGGCGCAATGGGTCACACGCAGTTCATTCCCACGTCGTATCAATCTTTTGCGGTCGACTTCACGGGCGATGGTCGCCGCGACATCTGGTCTGAGGATCCAAGCGATGCGCTTGCGTCTACAGCCGCCTACCTTGCCCGCAACGGATGGACCACAGGGGTCCGATGGGGTGATGAGGTCGGTGAGGATGTGTCATCAGGCACTGTCATCCAGCCCCAACCTGGCGGACCGCGCTTTGCCGTTACGCGCAATTTTCGCGCAATCAAGCGATACAATAATTCAGATGCCTATGCGATCGGCGTCGGGCACTTGGCAGACCGTATAGGCGGGGCCGGCCCATTGCGCACACAATTTCCCCCCGATGAAAACGGGCTGACTAAGGAGGATCGTATAGCGCTGCAAGAACGCTTGACCGCTGCAGGCTTCGACACAGATGGCACTGACGGTGTGATAGGTCCGAACAGTCGCAAAGCCATCAGCGCTTACCAAACCAGCCGCGGTCTCCCCGCAACAGGCGAGCCTTCATTAACGTTATTGCGCGGTCTCGGCTAACATAGAAGAAGACACGGGGTTTGATGAGGTGCCGAACTCTTTTTGAACGGCGGCAACTTGAAAACTGCACCGCGGCAAAAGCAAATTGGGTCAGGGTCCGCTACGGGCCGTTAGCGGACATCAAATCAGGAACCTCTAACGGCAGCTTGGTCCGTATTGCCGCAATCGGTACAATCCGTATCGAATGTCAGCTTCCTCCCTGCATCAGCAATGGCTTCTTGATAAGGAGCTGATTGTATTTCTCTATTCAATTTCAGCTCTCTGCGCAGAAAGGCTACTCCTCCGGTCTTCTACGCATGCTCAGTGTTTTGGACCCTCCCCCGGTACTGTATAAAGTGTCCCTCCGAAGCAGACCATGCTTGGCCCGCTCATTTTATCTGTCGCGTACTTAAGCCAATCAGTTCCATCGGCCAGCGAGGACCAACAGTATCGCACGTGCTTCTGCGGCTGCTCGGTTGAGACCAGCATCGAACTCTATGATCGCAGCCCGCTCTTCAAAGAGGTCCACCGCGACAGTGTCCAGATTGTGAGGCGCAAACCTGGCTTGCGACTTCTGCGACCTTTGCGACTTCCCCGCCGGCACTTTCGGAATGAGAGGCGGGAAGTCCTCCGTCTCAAGAATGACTTCTCGCTGCATCCTGTTCTCGTCAGTCCAAATGATTTGGGTGGTCATGTCGATCGGTTGATCCGGAACACTTTTCTGGAGGATTCCCCTCTATTTCGTAGCTCCCGTCCAACGGCGTGACCCATCCGAACTCTTGCAGCAGCTTCAGAAGGTCACGGATTTTCGTAGCCTCTCGCAGCGATCCTGGACCATAGCGAACACAAGTGCGTACATCGACGAGATCTTCCGCGTATTTTTCAACGAGCCATTTCCGAAGCGTCTCGGCACCGCGCACGCGTGGCGACACTTTCCCTGAATCGAAAATACGGACCGCCTCACCGAGGAAGTACTGCATGATGGCAATCGCCGTCTTCATCTGCTCAAAGCTCACAGTATCAGCGTCCGGATCCTCGAGGAGAGCAAGATTGCCAGCGACGCGTGAAGCTTGCTCCGCAGCCTTGCTGGCGAAGCCCGAGATTCCGACAAGACAACCGCCTTCAACCTGCTGTTCTTCAATGACATTGTAGAAGTCGATGAGATGACGGCTGTCGCGCGCCTCGAGGGTGAGCCGACGGGGCGCAAGTTCGAGGAAGTCCTTGGCTGCGAACGGAAGTTCGCGCTTGAGGAGATCCGTCAGCCGACGGTGATAGACCTCGAGTTTCTGGTTCGCCTCTTCGCGCCGAAGCAGCGTTGCGTCGTCTTCTGCGAAACGGCGATGTCCCTTCAAGCTCTCCGGTTGGGCAACCAGCATCCGTGACGGGAGACCCTGGGCAAAGATCTCTTCGTCCCCGAGCAGTCCATCGATGACGATTGATTGCACCGCCAAGTGAAGAGTTGTCCGACGACCAGGCAAAGACACCGACCGGCTGCCGGCGCGTGAGCGATTGATCGCCTTCCCGTCCCAGAGTTGCGAGAGACTTGCAGCGAAGGAAAGACGGTTCTGCGGGCTCATAGAGTACCCACCGGTAATCTTTCCGCCCTCATCAGACAGGATACCAATCGAAGGACGCCCGTTCTCGAAATGGCTGACGAGCCCTTCGTATGTGTTGTCGTCGAAGATCTCCTTGGGATCGACAGGCGGTTTCAGAAGGATGCCAGGCTGGTCATCGAAGTCCTCTTCGATGACGGACCAATTTTTTCCGTGACTTTTGGTTGTCTGAGCCTCCTCATAGCGAGCAGCATCAATCATGTACTTTTGAAGCAACGGTTTCTCAAAGTCACGAATGGCCTTGGTCGCCTTTGCATCCACGGCGGATTTGCGTTCTCCAGAGTCTGCAATACTCAACAGAAAGAGACTCAGAGGAGCATCTTCAGAAAGTGTCTCGACATTCGCGTGGCCTTGCGCAGCGACACTGATCGCGGCGAGCACTGCGTTCAGGGCGAGCGCCTCATTCGCTTGGGTCAGCGTTGATATTGCGGTGACCGGGTCAATCAGTGGCCCGAGGTCGGCGATAGGAACCTGGGTCGCTTCAGGCAGCGCTTTCAGGAGGGGTGTTGGATGGTCGGTTGGGGTAATTTTAGATTCACTTTCCCGTTTGCCAGTTTGATTAACTGTCATTGTTTAGTCCTATTCAGATTTGGGATTTCGGGTTTGGCAGGGGCCGAAGCAGAGACCTACTTCGGGCGCGCGGTTTCCCAGGCTTCGAGTTCGTCGAGGCGCCAGCGCGTCGTACCGGGAGTGAGTTTTACCGGGTCGGGGAAGTCAGGGTCGGCGCGGCGCCAGCGCCAGATCGCAGCACGATCTACGCCGTAGCGCGTTGCGACCTGTTTATCGGAGAGGTAGTACATATTGGGCATCCTTCTTGGTTCTTAACGGGATGCCCCAATATTCACACGCCTGATAAATCCGGCAGGGGATATTATTCAGTGTTTTCAGAATATCTTTAAGTGGTTGATATTCTTGATATCCTTTCTCCCGCATTGAAAGGGCAATGTCGCGTTCGAACGCGTTAGACCAGAACGCATCATTTCTTCTCAGTCGCCGCCTCAACTGGAGATATTTGCGGGCCGTTCCTTCGTGGAGACCATAGATACGCGCAGCCGCCGCAACGACCTCGGTCGTCTTCTCCCCGAATATATCCGCATGCAGCTCGAGAAAGTTATGAGCCCGAAGCTTTTTCTCCGAGCGTGGCTTTCGACTGCCCAATCGGGCGACGTCAAATTTCATACCGAGCGGACCTTCGGTCGTTCGACTGAACATGTCAGCGAGGTCCTTTCTCAGCCGCTCATCATTCAAGGCGTTCTGCTCAATCTCGCTTGCGATCAGTCCGAGGCCCCAGTGTTCCCGAGACTTGTCGTACAAGAGACGGGTGAGGACATGTATGTCTGCGCTAGCGTCCAAAATCGGCGGGCGCCCCCGTTTGCGTTTTATGATCAGTAAAAGACCCCAAAAAGGCTTATCGGGATTCATCATCTTTTAAAGAACGGAGAGGAACTGAGGCTCGCAACATCCGTTCCGCACGAAATGAGCAATCTCATCCCATTTTTGCTCATGATCCGAAAACACCAGGCTTGAGAGTGCCGTGATTTCCAGCTGTTCATCTATCTCATCGGACACAAAAATCGCTCCCACGCTGCCATCATATCTCTGCGTTTTTCGATCATGTCGCCACGCCGGTAAGCTCTTTCAACCTCAGAGCCAACCGTATGCGCAAGTGCAATCTCGGCCATGTCACTCGGATACTCGGTCCGCTCTGCTGCCCAATCCCGGAAAGTCGATCTGAGGCCATGTACAACCGCAGGGCGCCCAGACTGAGGATCGACATATCCACCGCGGTCACGCTTCTGATGGATGCGGCGCATGACCGCCTGAAGCGCCATGTCAGACAGTTGGCCCCCGCGAGGTGCCGGGAAAATAAATTCCGAACCTCCGATACGTGGTTGTGATTGCAACAGCTCGACTGCGAAGTCGGTCAGGGGCACGCGATGCAGTTTCCCAACCTTCATGCGATGAGCCGGAATGGTCCAGAGACGCTCCTCAACATCAATCTCGGACCACTTGGCACCGCGGATCTCTCCCGACCTTGCAACGGTCAAAGCAAGAAACGCGAGCGCCCTTGCCGCAGTGCCTTTGCGCCTTGCGAGATCATCAAACCAGTTCGCCGTGTCTGGAAGTGCCAGTGCAGGCCAGTGACCACGCTTCGCTATCTTTGAAGGCTTCGGAAGAACCGCGTCCAGGTTGCCGCGCCAGCGGGCTGGATTATCACCATCCCGATGACCGGCAACGGCTGCCCAGGCCAGAACGTTCTCAATCCGACCTCTGAGGCGCGACGCAGTCTCCGTCTTCGACAGCCAGATAGGTTCGAGCACCTTTCGAATGTCGTGCACATCAAGTGTCGAGACAGTCTGTGAGCCAATCACCGGACAAGCATAGGTTTCCAGCGTCGCGCGCCATTGCTTTTGGTGTTTCTCATTTTTGAACTCGGAGAGCTTGGCATCAAGGAACTGGTTGACGGCATCGGCGAATGTCAGGCTGCGTGCCTCTTTAGCAAAACGAACTGCGGCTTCGACACGCCGTTCCTCAATCGGGTCCTTCCCGTGCCAGATCGCATCTGAGGCGTCACGGGCCCGTTCCCGTGCCTGCGCAAGGGTGACAGTCGGATACGAACCAAGACCCATCTTGCGGCGCTTGCCATCGATCGTCGTCCGGAGCATCCATGATTTTGCGCCGTTCGGTGTGATCTGCATCAAAAGGCCCACAACTCCACCCACCGCGAACAGATCGGGCAAACCATTGCGACCGGAGTGCTGCAGCCGCTTTACTTCAAGGGCAGAGAGTTCTTAGGCAACACCAGGCATAAAAATGATCCATAATAGGTAGCAAAATAGAAGTCATTGCGTGCAATTGATTGCAATAGGTCGATGCATGAATTCTGTAAGGAATCCATGTTTATAAAACCAATATCCACATGATGTGACTAAACACCACTGAACACTGGCGGCCTGTCTTTCCGCCATCCGGTTGCTTGATTTCTCAGGCTGGACCTGCTCAATCACAATCTGAGCACCCGAAGCCTTGGGCACTCAGCTTTACGACGTCACATCGTCAGCCGAATACAGGCAAAGACTATCGCCACAAAGCAAGAAACAAGCCTGTTGCTGCACTCACAGCTCTTTTGCGAAATAATGTAGATGCGGGCGCAGCATAGGCTGGTCCTTGTAGGTCGTGGTCTCGATAGGTTCATCCAATTCCACGAACCCAAGCTTGGGATAAAGACCGCGCATCTCGACATTGGGTGTGAGCGTATCTGCAACCAGACGCTTTAACCCCATGTTGCGCGCCGCCTGTTCCCGCGCCACGATCAATGCTCTGCCGGTGCCGGTTCCCCGCGCATCCCGGGTGACAAAAACTCGTTTCAACTCGCCCGTGTCATGATCGAGGCGCTTCATCATGCCACAGCCAACG
>CAYZKE010000064.1:7511-10898 GCA_964478505.1 uncultured Loktanella sp. | reverse complement strand
CCCATGACATACATGCCCAGCATGAAACCCTGGCTGAGCGAGGTCATGAGCGAGCCTGCAAAGAACGCATTGTTCCACAGGTGTTTGTGTGGCGCTGGTGCCTTGGCGCGGAATTCAAAGGCCACGCCGCGCAGGATCAACCCGATCAGCATGATCGCCACAGGCAGGTACAGCGCGGTCAGGATCGCCCCATGTGCAGATGGGAAGGCCACCAACAACAGGCCAACTGCCAGCACCAGCCAGGTCTCGTTCGCGTCCCAGAACGGCCCGATCGAGGCGATCATACGGTCTTTTTCGTCGTCATTGGCGAAGGGGAATAACACCCCAACGCCAAGGTCAAATCCATCAAGGATCACGTAGATCAGGATGGACACGCCCATCAAGGCTGCAAAAACGAAAGGCAGCCAGATGGTGGGGTCACCGAAATAATTCATATCCGCTCACTCCGCTGGCATGGCTTTGGGGACCGCCGCTGGCGACGGTGCTATGGTGGTACCAATGCTTTCGCCGCGTGCGGTTTTCCGTGCCAGATAGAAGATGACAAAGATATAGGCCAACAGAAGCCCCGCATAGACCAGCAGATAGGCGATCAGGGTCGACAGCACCAAGGGTGCGGGCACATCGGCCACGGCTTCTTTGGTTGTCATCACACCTTGGACCAGCCAAGGCTGGCGCCCGATTTCGGTTGTGTACCAGCCGGCCAGCGTGGCAAGCCAACCACTGAAGCTCATGCCGATCAGCGCATAGAGCATTGGCTTTGGCAGCCCCTCAACCCCGCGCTTGCGGCGCATGATCATGTAAGTGGCGCTCCAGCTGACCAGCAGCATCAAAAGGCCAGTGCCCACCATCACGCGGAAGGACCAGAACACCGGCGAGACCCGTGGGTGCAGCACCTCTCCGTCTTCGGTGACAAACTCGTTCAGCCCCTTCACCTCACCATTCCAGTCATGGGTCAGGATGAACGACGCCAGTTTGGGAATGCCGATTTCAAAACGGTTTTCGCGTGCTTCTTCATCGGGGATCGCGAACAGGACCAATGGCACGCCAGTGGAGGTTTCCCAATTGCCTTCCATCGCGGCAACTTTGGCTGGCTGATACTCTTTGGTGTTCAAGCCATGCATGTCGCCGACAAGGATTTGCACAGGGATTAGCAAAGCAGCGGCAATAATGGCCGTTTTCATTGCCACGCGTACCCCTTCGGTGCGTCCGCCAATGAGCCAACGGAAGGCACTGACACCGGCAATCAGGAAGCTGACGGTCAGGAAGCTGGCCAAGACCATATGCGTAAAGCGGTACGGCATGGACGGGTTAAAGATAATGGCCGACCAATCGGTGGCATGTGCAACGCCGTCGATCATCTCGAACCCTTGGGGCGTGTGCATCCATGAGTTCAGAACAATGATCCAGAATGCAGACATCATCGTGCCGAAAGCCACGAGGAACGTTGCCAGCGTGTGGACCCAGTTGGGCACACGGCTAAAGCCGAAGAGCATGATGCCTAGGAAGACTGCTTCGAGGAAGAAGGCGGTCATAATCTCATAGGCCAGCAAAGGCCCTGCGATATTGCCGACTTTTTCCATAAATCCGGGCCAATTCGTGCCGAATTGGAAAGACATCGTAATGCCCGACACGACACCCATCGCAAACGAGAGCGCAAAGATTTTCACCCAGAAACGATAGGCTTCCATCCAGCGCTCTTCGCCAGTGCGATTATAGCGCAGTTTGAAGAACAAAAGCACCCAGCCCAATGCGATCGTGATCGTGGGAAACAGGATGTGAAATGAAATATTCGCGGCAAACTGGATCCGCGACAGAAGAAGGGTTTCAAGTTCCATAACGTGGTTTCGTCTTTCTGGGCGGCCTAATCCGCTTGCACTGCTAGATAGCATATCAAGGCGGTAAGTCAGGGGGGTGCGACAGCAAGGCGCGCTACCGTGTCCGGACCGCGTTTATGACGAAATCTGTGAAAAAACAGCTAAAGAGATCAGCAACTCTTGCCAAGTTGGCGTGACGATCAAGTCGCCTTCTCAAACCGCCATTGGGTCACATGATGGTATGCTTTATCAGGCGTGACCTTGATTGACGGAAATTGGCTGTTGTTGGGCGCGTCCGGCCAATGCTGCGGTTCAATCACGATGCCTTCGTAAACCGGCTTGCCCGGACGGTGTGATCCTGCGGCATCGTGGATCTGCATCCCGGGTTCTGTCGTGGCGAGGGTCATTTGCAGGCCAGAGGCGCCGGTCAGCCAGAGGACATCGCGCAGATCGGTCGGTTCTTGCGAAAGGCAGAAATTGTGATCAAGCGCAGGTGCACCTTTTACCAGCTCGCGACTGGTGCGGAAATCCATCTTAGTGCCACCGACGGCTGCGATCTCACCTGTGGGGCAGGTGCGGTCGTCAATCGGCAGATAGTGATCTGCCGCGATGCGCAACGCGTGGCCTTCCCATGTCTCGCTGCCATCAAGGTTCCAATAAATGTGGCTGGCGAAGTTCATGCAGGTGGTTGCGTCGGTGGTGCCGTCAATCTGCATGGTCAGCGTGGCAGGTGCTGTGACCTGATAGGTCACACGGATATCGCGGTTGCCGGGCAGGCCCGCTACACCATCGGGCAGGCGCAAACCCAACGTGACGCGATCAGCGGCCTGGTCCAGCACCGCCCAGTCTTTGCGGTGGACACCCTCACTGCCTGAATGCAGGTGACAATCGCCGTTCTCGTTGCGTTCAAGTTCGTGCATCATGCCGTCAAGGCGCACGCGCGCATTGCCGATGCGGTTGGCAATCGGACCGACAATCGCACCGAAATAATCCATGGACGTGGCGTAATCCGCGAACCGCTCTGACCCCAAGGTCAGATTGTAAGGCACCCCTGCAAGGCGCACCGCTTGCACGGTGGCACCCAGTGTCAGAATATCGACGCTCAGATCGCCACTTGAAAGCGTGATCTGAAGAACGTCCTCTCCGTCTTTCGTGGTTCCGAAGTGGGTCATCACAGTTCCTCCCAATGCACACCCGCAGGAGGTATGGTTATGCCTTCCCACGTCAACGGCACAGCGGCATAGTTGAAATAGAACCGGTGCGTTTCGGTGTCGCGCAGGCGTAGACCTTCAGGCAGTTGCCTGGTTTCCAGACCAAGCGTGCCACACAAGCCCGCAACAATCTGATCAAACGTGCGGTCATCCGGCCAGCCCGCAAGATAGCGCAGGTTTTTACTGCCCATGATCGCAGGCTGCCCTGCTGCGGTTGCGACAAATGTCTCGGCCTTGCCTTCAAGGTGCTCGAACCAATGCAGGAACTGCCCGCCGCCTTCCAGCGCAATCCCATCATCAGGCGGCATGCTTTCAGTCAGGGCGACGCTCACATCAAGCCCCGGCAGATTCGGGCCAAGCGG
>CAYZKE010000064.1:0-7411 GCA_964478505.1 uncultured Loktanella sp. | reverse complement strand
TGCGGCTGGGCGTCCCAGCCCCATGCGCTTTCATAATCAAAGACCAATGCGGCCTGCGCCTTTGCTGTACCAACACTGGCCAGCGTTTCGATTTCATCAGCGACTTGGCGCGCTTCGGCCAATGCAGGGGCAGGCGCACTGTCAGGACGCAAAAGCCCCGCATGCATCTGCTCTTGCGCGAAAGGGGCTTGCCGCCAGCGGAAATAACAAACGGTTTCGGCCCCATGGGCAAAGGCCTCCCACGCCCAAAGACGTGCCATGCCGGGCAGGGGGGCAGGGTTGTAGGGAGCCCAGTTCACGGGGCCCGGCTGTTGTTCCATGACCCAAATCCGGCCCTTGCCGACAGCGCGGTAGAGATCGTGGTGGAAGGCCTGATTGTCGGGGTGGCCCTGGCGCAGGAACGCGCGTTTGAATTCCGACGTCCCTTCAAGGCGGTCCGACAAAAACCCGATCGGATAGCTGTCCCAGGACGCGATATCGAGGTCGGCACCGACCTTCCAATGATCGAACGTCGTGATCCGCCCCATGTAGTTGTGGATCAGTGGCGCGTCGGTATGTTTGCGCAGTTCGTCCACCTGTGCCTTGTTGAAGGCGACCACCTGATCCGAGCTATAGCGCCGGAAAGCAAGCTGATGCGGGTGGTTGGGTTCGGTCACCGTCAGATTGGGCAGGTCGATCTGATCAAACGTGTCATAGTCCATCGACCAGAACACGTTCCCCCACGCACGGTTCAGCGCATCGGTGGACTGGTATTTCTGCGCGAGCCAGTCCTGAAACCCTTTGCGCGCCGAATCCGAGTAACTCAGCGTTGTGTCGTGGCAGTCGTATTCATTGTCGATCTGCCACGCAGCGATATGCGGGTTGCTGCCATAGCGTTCGCCCATGAGCCGCGCAATGCGGCGGCATTCCTCGCGGTAACCAAGATGGCTGAAGTCGTAGTGTCTGCGCGATCCGAATTTGCGGGGCTGCCCCTGTGCGTCAACCGCCAGCATGTCAGGGTATTTGTCCACCATCCAACGGGGCGGTGTCGCTGTAGGTGTGCCGAGGATAATCTTCAGTCCCGCTTCGCCCAGAACGGCAATCGCACGGTCCAGCCAGTCCCATGTGAAGGTGCCGGGGCTGGGTTCCATACGCGCCCATGCGAACTCACCGATGCGCACCCAAGTCAGACCTGTCGCCACCATTTGGGCGGCATCAGTTGCCCATTGGTCCTCGGGCCAATGTTCGGGATAATAACAGACGCCAAGCGTGCGTTTCATGGTGTGGAACCTTCTTGAGAGATTGGGGTGCGGTTTAGAGGATAACCTGATGTTCGGCTTGTCCAGCAGCCTTCGTCGGGACGGCAAAAGTTTTACCCTGCTCAGGGCCCTCTAGCCCAACCGCGGCACTGGTGCAGAACAGCGTTTGCAGATCGTCGCCGCCAAATGCCGGACAAGAGGTTTGGCGCGCAGCAAAATTGTAGCTCTCAAGGAAACCCCCGGACGGGTCATAGACGGCCACCCGCCCGACACCCCATTGCGCGTTCCACAGGTTGCCTGCGGCATCGACGACCGCCCCGTCAGGACGGAAGGGTGTGCGGCTGAGGTCAATGTGCAGCACTGGCTCGTCCTTGGGCCAGCCGTTGTCATCAAGCGCCACGCGCATGATCTGTTGCGTCGGCGTGTCGGTGAAATAGGCGGTTTTTCCATCAGGCGTGAAACAGATCGCATTGGAAATCGTGATCTCGGGGTAAAGCTGGCGCAGCTCGCCTTTATAATAGCGATAGATCGCGCCCGCGCCTTCCTCGGCATCAATTCCCATGGTCCCGATCCAGAAACCACCCTGCGGGTCCGCGCGGCCGTCGTTCGAGCGCGTGACCGGATTGTCGGCCTCCAGTGGCGCGATGATCTCGGTTCCTCCGGTCGTGATATCAAAATGCATCAAGGCGGTGCTGGACGCGATCAGCAGGGTGCTTTCACTGGTCCAGCCGGCGGCACTGACATAGGTGTCAAACTGCCAGTGCTGGCCTTTCGTGTGCAGACGCTTTCCCAGAATATCAAACCAGAACAGCTGCTTGCGCAAAGGATGCCAGAGCGGTCCTTCACCAAGCTGGCACTGGGTGTCATCGTAAATCATGTCGCAGCCGCATCATAGGCGGCGACCATATCGCGCGCCCTTGCTGCGACGTCGGCCACCGAAAAACCGGGTTTGTAAAGGGCAGAGCCAATGCCGAACCCATCCGCCGAAGCGGCCATCCATTCCGCAAAGTTGTCAGCCCCTGCGCCACCCACTGCATAGACCTGTGTGCCTACCGGCAACACCGCGCGGATTGCCTTGATGCCTTCAGGGCCAAGCAGACTGGCGGGAAAGATCTTGAGCCCGTCAGCCCCCGCTTTCAGGGCCGCAAAGCACTCTGTCGGGGTCATGACGCCGGGCCAGCTTTGCATACCGGCGGTCTTGGTGGCGACGATCACGCGCTGGTCGCAGTTGGGCGAAACCACAAGCTTGCCACCCGCCTGCGCCACGCGCCCCACATCATCGGTCGACAGCACTGTGCCTGCGCCGATCAGGGCGTCCGCGCCGTAGGCATCGGCCATCGTCTTGATGCTGGCGAAGGGATCCGGCGAATTGAGGGGCACTTCGATCTTCGTGATGCCTGCGTCAATCAGGGCGGCGGCCATCGGGGCCGCTTCGCTGGGTGTCACGCCGCGCAAAATCGCGATCAGGGGGCGATGCATATGTTATCCTTTCAGGCGCTGATAGGCGGCCGTCAGGCCAGCCAGTGTGATCGTTGCCGCGTTGACTTGGGTTGCGGGGGCGGCCTGTGTTGCCAAAGCATCGACATAGAGTTTCGACAGCTTGCCTTCCCCGATCACCGCAATCTGCTGTCCCAGCCAATAGGGTTTTGCTGCGGCCAGTTCCGTGCCGATCAGTAGGCCGGACAGTTGCGCACGTGCCGCTGTGCCCTCCATATCGTTCAGCAACCCGTTGGCACGCAGTGAAAACAGCCGTGCGGCCAGGCGCTCAGGGCGCGACAGCCCCATATCGAGCCCTTCGGCAAAGGCGGCATCATCCCAGCCATCGGCGGCGATCGAGTGGCGCAATACCGTTTGCGTGGCGATGGTGTCGAAGAGTTCACCGGTCATGAAGGTCTGAAAGCTGACAACCTCATCCGCGCTGACATGCACCCATTTGGTATGGGTCCCCGGCAGACAGATCACCCCGTCCCAATTCTTGTTACGCGCGAGAAAGCCGGTGACTTGCGTTTCTTCGCCACGCATCACGTCTGCGGGGGACGCCTGCTTGATGCCGGGGATGACATAGACGGTCAGGTCAGGATGCGTCACGGGCGCCTTGACCAAACCTTCGGGCAAGGTGGCGCAAGGGACCGCGGCATAGGGTGCCTCGACCCAGCCCTGGCGTGACCCGACCATACCGCAGGCAACCACGGTTGTCGGGCCGTCAATCCAGTCCTGGACGACAGAGAGCAGGGCTGCCTCAAAATCTTCACGGCGCAGTTTGCCCATGCCTTGATCGGAACTGGCTTCAGCCAGAACCGTGCCGCTTGCCGACAAGGCCCAGGCGCGGATGTTGCTTGTGCCCCAGTCCACGGCGATCCAATCGGCTTTGATCTGTGCTTGGGTCATCCGGTTCCTACCACGCCTGCGTCGATTACAATGGTCTGCCCCGTCATCATAGCGGAAGCAGAAGAGGCTAAAAACAGTGTCCCGCCGACCATGTCTTCAGGCCGCATGAATTCCTGCAGGCATTGCTTTTCCAGAAACGCTGCTTTGGAGGCGGGTGTCGCCCACATGGTTTCCTGCTTTTCGGTAAAGACCCATCCGGGTGCAATGGCGTTCACGCGGATACCTTTCGGTCCCCATTCACGGGCCAGCGCGCGGGTCATGCCTGTGATGCCCGCATTGGCGGTCACATAAGGCACCATGCCTGTCAAGCCCATCAGATAGGTGATCGAGGAATAGTTGATGATGGACCCTTTCGGGGCCATCAGAGCCGCAGCCTTCTGGCACGCAAAGAAATAGGCTTTCGCGTTGATTGCATGCTGGCTGTCCCAATCCGCCTCTGAAATCTCCATCGCGTCATAACGCATGTCGTTGGCAGCATTGTTAACCAGCACGTTCAAGGGACCATGCGCTGCAACCGCCTGATCCATGGCGGACTGAAGGGCGGGCGTGTCGGTGATGTCGCATTGGATAAAGAGCGGCGCGGTGCCGTGCTTGTCGCCCATCTCTTGCACAAAATAACTGGCATCCGAGCGCCCCACAAAGGCGACCCGTGCCCCCTGCGCCAGAAACCCGTCAGTGAGTGCGGCACCAATGCCGTTGCCGCCGCCGGTGATAAAGACCGAGGCACCTTTGAGGTCATGGAAGGTCGCGTTCATAGCAGCGCTCCTTCCACGACCCACATGCGTTCGGGAAAGGACCATGGCAAGGTAACGCCGTGGCGCATCAGATAGGCACCGGAGAGTTCCAGCGGGGCATCCTTCAGCGCGGGTGTTCCCCGTGACAGGTGGTGCAGATCCGCGCGGTTGATCAGGTCGATGCGGTACATGGCGTCGGGGTCTAGTCCCGTCAGGCGCAATGGTCGCGGGGAAATCTGGGCGCTGGTTGCGGCCTTGCCTGCAAAAACCACAAAGCGGTCCTTGTCGCGGGCCAGTTGCTGTTCGGCGATGACCGCAGGATCGGCACTATCAAGGCGCAGAATATCGGCCGTTTGCATCCAGTGGCGGTTGGCTTTCCACCAGCCTGTCACCTGCGTGAGCACCGCCGTTTCGCGTGCGTCCAATTCACGCGGGTCCATCTCGAACCCCATATGGCGCTGGGCTGCGACCCATGCGCGGAATGTGATATCAAGGGTGCGGCCCGACGTATGGCAATGGCGTGGGCCCACGTGGCTGCCGGTGACCGACAACGGCAGGAACAAAGCCGCGTCATGCTGGATGCGCAAACGCTCCAGCGCATCGTTGCTGTCAGAGAGCCAGACACGTTGGGTGCGTTGCAGGATGCCAAAGTCGATCCGGCCACCGCCCGAGGCACAGCTTTCGATCTCGACGTCAGGGAAATCCGCGCGCAACCTGTCGATCAGCGCGTATGAGCCGCGTGTCTGCGACGCATCGGGCATCGGCAGTACGCGGTTGTGGTCCCATTTGATATAGTCGATGGCGTGGTCGCGCAGGATCGTCGACATCCGGTCATAGAGATAGTCGCGCACCGCTGGCAGTGCCATATTCAGCGCTTTTTGCTGGCGGCCAAGGGTCTGGTCCGCGCTGCCTAGCACCCAGTCCGGATGCGCGCGGTGAATGTCGCTGTCCTCGTTGATCATCTCGGGCTCGAACCAGATGCCGAAGGTCATGCCAAGCCCGTGCACATGTGCGATCAACGGGTGCAGGCCGTCGGGGTATTTGCGCGGATCGACCGTCCAGTCCGAGAGGCTGCGAGTGTCGTCATCGCGATTGCCGAACCAGCCATCATCCAGCACAAAGCGTTCCGCCCCCAGCGCGGCTGCGCGATCAGCGATGTCTTTGAGAACAGGCAGTTTATGGTCGAAATAAACGGCCTCCCAGCAGTTGTAATGGACAGGGCGCGGCGCGTTCGGTTTGGGCCATGTCACGATCCTGTCGCGCAGGTGGCGCTGGAAGGCCACGGCGCAGCCATTCAGGCCAGTATTGGAATAGGCGATATAGAGCGGCGCGGTTTTGAACTGCGTGGCCGCTTGTGGTTCCATGCTGGCCGCGTGTCCCCATTGGATCTGGCGGCGGCCGTCCTGCAATTCTTCGGCAATCATCTTGTGCCCGCCGGACCAGCCATAATGAAAGGCATAGGCCTCGCCCTCGGTATTGGTGGCGCCACGGCACGGCACGATCAGGCCTGGAAAGTGCTCGTGCCCTGTGCGGCCCGTGCGGTTTTCACGGTAACGCATCCCGGGTGCCCAAGCGGTGCGGGATAGCTGGAATTCGCCACACCACCGCCCCGACACGTCAATCATCTCGTCAGATTGCTGTGGCGCTGGCAAAACGGGGGCGGCAAGCCAGTGCAGATGCACAGGGCGGGTCGCGTCGAGTGTGGTCTGGCAGGTGATCACGTGCGTGTCTTGATCGCTTTCAAAGCGCACGGTCAGCTTCAGCCCGTTGTCTTTGTCTTTGTAGGTGAGTTCCAGCGCACCGTTCTGCGCAACGCTCTCGAAACAGAACTTGGGCAGCAAGGGCGTTCCGTCGCTGTCGCGCAGAATCAGACCGGGTTGGCCGGGAAAACTGCGCGTGGCTTCGGGGCATACGGACAGGTCCGGATTTTCGTCCAGCATCCCGCCTGTGACATCAATCCTGTGAGCCGCCTGCAAGGTGTCGAGGTTTTCCCCCGCTGGCAGCAGCGCACCCCAATAGACGACTTCTGGCAGTCGGTCGTTGCGGGCCGCCAGCACAAGGGTCTGACGGCCATCGTCGATACGGTAGGTTCGGTTCATCTTGGTTACTTTACTGCTCCGAGGGTGAGGCCCGCGATAAAGTGTTTCTGCATCAAAAAGAACATGGCAACCGGCGGCAAGGCGGCCACGATCGAGCCCGCGCTCATCAGATGATAGGCGGCGCGGTACTGTGAATTGAACTCGGTGATACCGGCGGTGACGGGTTGTGCATCCGGTCCTTGGGTCAGGACAACAGCCCAGAAATAATCGTTCCAGATGAAGGTAAAGATCAGCACGGCAAGCGCTGCGAGTGCAGGCTTCATCAAAGGCAGAACGACGAAAAGGAAGATGCGCCATTCGGCAATGCCTTCGACACGGGCAGCCTCGATCAACGGAAAGGGCAGGGCGCGGATGAAGTTGCGCATGAAGAGTGTGCAAAATCCGGTCTGGAAGGCGATGTGGAACAGCACCAGACCTGTTTTGGTGTCATAGAGGTTCAGGCTGAGTGTCAGGTCCCGCACGGGCACCATCAGGATCTGGAACGGAACAAAGTTGCCCGCAATGAAGATGAAAAAGATCAGCAGATTACCTTTGAACTTGTACACACCCAGCGCAAAACCGGCCATGGCAGACAGCGCGACCGCCCCAATCACCGTGGGGATCGTAATAAAGAGCGAATTCCACAAATAGCGCGGCATGTTTGATTCGAAGAACACGCGTCCGTAGT
This sequence comes from uncultured Loktanella sp., assembly GCA_964478505.1. GTDB lineage: Bacteria > Pseudomonadota > Alphaproteobacteria > Rhodobacterales > Rhodobacteraceae > Yoonia. The sequence goes on along the minus strand of CAYZKE010000064.1, from coordinate 285 downwards.
TCGAGAAGGCCTCAAAACTGCTGGGGATCCCCCAGTAGTTGCCGTTGACGAAATCAGATTCGGGTTTGATCGAGAAGTTGGCGACGGCGATTAGCGGCAAGAGCCAGATGATCAACATCACCGGCAAAAGCACCTGATACGAGATCTGCCACGTCCGCGAGGTCTTTGCGATCGGTGTCGGAAACATCAGTGCGCTCCCTTTTCGTCACGGTACATCGCGTAGAGGAAATAGGTGATGAACCCCAGCATGATGAAGAACAGGACAACGGCGATGGCCGCGCCATA
>CAYZKE010000063.1:0-10924 GCA_964478505.1 uncultured Loktanella sp. | reverse complement strand
CATCTTTTCGAAGTTGGCAGGAGAGAGGCGGTGACCGGAGTGCGCATCACTGGCTTGGAATCCAGAAAGCCGTGCATGGGGCGGGGTGCCCGGGTTTAACAGGTTTGGTATGGCTGTTGGGTTGATGTCATCGCTCAGCCAGTCGGACGGATAGAACCGCTTAAGCGTTGGTGTCACTACCGTTTCCGGCCAATGCGATTTCAGTGGCTCCGAACCCAATTCTAGCGGCTCTCTGCGACAACATGCTGCGCAACTCGCTCAGCACCTCGCCCCGTGATGACACTTGCCGTTGTACCAACCCAATCCGGCGCGTGATCGCCCCGTTGCGGAACTGGATGCAGTATAGCGATGCAGGGGTGGCATCCAAAAATGCGATCTGTGGAATAATCGCGCATCCGAGCCCGGCCTGTACCATACCGACCACCGAAGGCATTGTATTTGCGACGGCGATCTCACGCGGTGAAACACCAAGGCGTGACAGTTCTGTCGCGATCTGTTTGGCCAGAGGGACGTCTGTTTCATATCGAATGAATGGGAGAGTTTTCAGCAATGAAAGTTCGGTTTGGCCCGCGGCGTGGGATGGCGCGACCAAAACCAAAGGTTCAGAAAGCACAGGCGTCCATGACAATCCCACCGGAACCCCCACATGTTCCGCAACGAGCGCGACATCAAGCCGACCCGCTGCAACGTCTGCGGTCAATGTCTGGGACATCCCAACAGTCAGATCAAATGACAGGTCAGTGTAGAGCGCTGACATATCGGCCAGCGCCAAAGGCACGAGTCGCATAGAAACCGTACGAATTGCACCAATTTTAAGCATGCCCGCTGTTCGGCTCCCGGAAATATTCAACCGGGTTTCCCCGATTGTCTGCATCACAGTGCGTGCGGCACGCACCAGTTCTTCGCCATGCGCATTCATTTGTGGTGGGCGTTTGTTGCGGTCGAACAGCGACACGCCAACCTCGAGCTCAAGCGCTTGAATTTGTTGACTTACCGCTGACGGAGTCAAGTTCACAAGACGCGCTGCACTGGCAAAGCTGCCGGTGTCCGCGACGGCGATTAACGTCTGAAGTTGGCGGGTGTCCATAGGACTAGATTAAGAGTTTCTACATCAAAAGACAAATTTAAATCGTTTTGTAAAGGTAATCTGCAACTGTACGGATAGGGCATCGTTGAAACGCGGCTAATCAGCACAACACCGGAGATACTCATGACCTTTATGACACGTATGATTGCAGGTATCGGGCTCGCCACAGCCACACTTGCACAGCCAGCCATGGCGCAAAGCTATCCTGACCGCCCAGTAGAATTCATTGTACCTTGGTCCCCTGGTGGCGGGAGCGATACGCTGATGCGTATTGTTGCCAACAACATCAGTCCTTTTCTGGGCGTGGAAATGCCTGTGATCAACATTCCTGGGGTCGGCGGCACAGTCGGTCTGACCGAGGCGTCGCGCCGCGCGGCCGATGGCTATACAATCAGTCAGGTCCACGAAGGTCTGCTGGCCGCGACAGCCACTGGTCTGACAGAGCTGGCATGGGATGATTTCGAGCCCATAGCCTTGATGACCGCGTCACCACAGTTCCTCGTGGCTGCGACCGATCAGCCTTATGACACTTTCGAAGGTTTGGTCGAATACGCACAAGCCAACCCAGGCGAACTGACCATCGGTGTCACACTCGGGGGTGTTCCGCACCTACATGCCGCGATGATCGCCGAAGCCTTTGATCTGGACTGGCGCTATGTCGGCTACGAAGGCACTGGCGAACGCGTGCGCGCCCTGGTTGGTGGTAACCTTGATCTGGCCATTGGCGACATCTCGTCCTCGCTGCAGTTCGTCGAGAATGGCGATCTGATTTTCCTCGCATCAGGCTCGACAGAGCGTTTGCCGCAGACACCTGACGTGCCGACGCTGATTGAACTGGGCTCCGATCTGGATCTGTCGATCACCCGCGGTATCGTGATGCCAAAAGGTGCACCAGATGACGCGCAGGCCACTTTGGAAGCGGCGCTTCAGGATCTGGCAAATGATCCGACATTCATCGAGCAGATCAACAATGCTGGTGCAGACGTAGCTTTCCGTGGTCAGGATGGCTACACCGCATATCTGTCCAATCTGGCAGCTTCGGTTGAGCGTTTGGCAGAGGTGATCGCGCCTTGAACCGTAGCGCCGACATGACAACAGGCGGGGAGGCGGGCGAAGTTGCTCGGCTCCTCTCCTACATCGCCTTGCTTGCGGTGTCTGCGGGACTCTTTCTTGAGGCCCGCACGATCCCAACATCACGCTTTGAGGTGTTGGGTGCGGGTGCTTTTCCCATGCTGGTACACGGTGTGCTTATCTTGCTCTTGCTGAGCGCCATTGCGGGGTCGATCCGGATGCTCCCAGCAGAGGCTTATGGGCGCTTCATAGCGCAGATCGGCCAGTGGGCCCGTGCAAGACGGCTGGTTTTTGTCGTCTTTGGCTGCCTTGGCGTTTACCTCTTTACGATGCCTATCATCGGCTATCCGATCGCAACATTCGCGTTTCTGCTCGTGCTTCAGATTACTTTTGCACCCAAAACACGCAAAGCCATTGCTATCGCAATCGCGCTTGCATTGATCTTCTCATTCGGCCTCAACTGGCTCTTCGCCGAGGTCTTCAACGTATTTCTCCCCAGGGGATAATAAACAATGGACGCCTTTCTTTCCGGTGCCGCAGAGGTCCTGTCGCCGACGACCCTGATCATGATGTTCTTTGGATCTTTCGCAGGCATCATTGCGGCGGCGATCCCAGGTTTTACCGTGACAATGGCGATTGTTCTGACGCTGCCTCTGACCTTCGCGATGGAACCGCTGCAGGGGATCGCGCTGATGTTGTCGGTCTATGTCGGGGGCTATACCGGCGGGCTGATTTCGGCGGCGCTATTGGGTATTCCCGGCACCCCTTCGTCGGTGGCTACTACATTTGATGCATTTCCAATGGCGCGGAAAGGTGAACCAGGCCGTGCTCTGTCTTTGGGGGTCTGGGCCTCGTTTTTTGGAACGATCATATCCACAATCGTTTTGATTTTTGCCGCACCACCACTCGCGATCTTTGCGGTAAAACTTGGGCCTTGGGAATACTTCGCGTTGATCGTCTTTGCGCTCACCATTGTGGCCAGCCTTGTGGGGGATTCACTGCAACGCGGGCTAATTTCCGCGATGATCGGGCTTGCTATTTCAACGGTGGGCACGGATCCCATGATGGGGCGTCCGCGCTTTGATATGGGGTTTGAGTTGTTGGCCGCTGGACTGCCATTTCTTGTGGTGTTGATTGGTATCTTTGCGATCTCGCAGCTTGCATCCGAAGTAGAGGACGCCAACGCCATCAAAGCCGGTGAAAAGCTCATCCACGGCGAGATCGAATTCAAAACCTGGGCCGTGATGCGCGAAGTTTTGATGCGTCCTGTAAACCTGATCCGGTCATCTTTCATCGGTGTGGCAATCGGGGCCTTGCCCGGTGCGGGCGGGTCGATTGCAAACCTTGTGGCCTATGATCAGGCAAAGCGCGCATCCAAAACACCCGAAGTATTCGGGACCGGCACACCCGACGGCGTCGTGGCCTCGGAGGCAGGCAACTCTGCGACGGCCGGTGGTGGCCTGATCCCGTTGATCGCATTGGGCATTCCAGGTTCGGCGGTGGATGCAATCCTGATGGCGTCCTTGATGGTGCATGGTATTTCCATTGGTCCGCGTCTGATTATGGATAACGCCGATCTGGTATATGGCATGTTCATCGCGATGGCGGTGTCGAGCCTGATGATGCTGTTTATCTGCATCGTCTCGATGCGTAGCTTTCTGCGTGTGGCCGAGGTGCCTAAATGGGTGGTTGTCCCAATCGTGTTGGTCTGTTGTGTTGTGGGGTCGTTTGCCCTGAACAACCGTGTGTCCGACCTATATCTGTTGGGCTTTATCGGCCTGTTTGGTTACGCGCTCAAGGCGCTTGACTATCCGCTGGCACCTTTGGTCCTGGGTGTCATATTGGGCCCCATTGCAGAAACAAACCTGCGCCGCGCTTTAATGACAGACAATGATTGGACCTTGTTCTTTACCCGTCCTGTGAGCCTGATTTTTATGGTGGCAGCAGTCCTCTCTGTCGGGTGGGCTATTCGCAGAATTCTCAAATCGCGTAGTCAAGTTAATCAAACAAAGGATGCTGTTTAATGCACATGCGTCATGATCCCCTGTATGCTTCACGTCGCTCGCCTGTGCTGGCAGACAATCTGGTCTCCACATCGCATCCGCTGGCGGCGCAAGCCGGTCTTGCGATGCTGGCCAAGGGCGGCAACGCGGTGGATGCCGCGATCGCTGCTGCGGCCACGCTCACGGTTGTGGAACCCACTGGCAACGGTTTGGGGTCTGACGGTTTCTGTATCCTTTGGGACGGCAAGGAATTGCACGGTTTGGACGGGTCAGGTGCGGCACCAGCCAGCTGGATGCCCGATCGCTTTGCAGGTCAGAAGAAGATCCCGTTTCGCGGCTGGGAAAGCGTCACGGTCCCCGGTGCGATCAGCACGTGGGTTACCTTGGCGGAACGTTTTGGCACGCTGGATTTACCGACCTTGCTTGCCCCTGCGATTGACTACGCTGAAAACGGGTTTGTCGTCAGCCCTGTGATTGGTGCGTTGTGGGAACGCGGGGCCGAGTTACTGTCAGACCAACCCGGATTTGCGCAAACATTCATGCCCGGTGGACGTGCGCCTCGGGCGGGGGAACGGTTCCGCTGTCCAGACATGGCCCAAAGTTTGTTTCTGATTGCCGAAACCGCAGGTAAGGCTTTCTATGAGGGCCCGCTTGCCGAGAAAATCGCCGCCTTTGCGCGTGATCATGGCGCGGCATTAAACGAAGCCGACCTTGCGGCGCATCAACCGGAATGGTGCGGCACAATTTCGACGGGCTTTGACGACAACACGCTGCATGAGATCCCGCCAAACGGTCAGGGCATCGCGGCGTTGATGGCGCTTGGCATGCTGGAACACACTGCGATCCGGGATATGGGCGCGGATGACCCGATGGCCCTACATCTGCAGATCGAAGCAATCAAGCTCGCCTTTGCCGACCTGCACACTTATGTCGCCGACCGGAACTATATGACGCCAACAACGGCAGACGATTTGTTGAACCCTGCTTATCTTCGGTCACGCTCAGCGCTTATATCGCTGGACAAAGCACAAGAGCATGGACCGGGCGCGCCGCGCGATGGTGGCACAGTATATCTGACGGCCGCGGATTCCTCGGGCATGATGGTATCGTTCATCCAGTCCAACTATTCAGGCTTCGGGTCTGGTGTCGTGGTCCCAGGCACAGGGATCAGCCTGCAAAACCGGGGCGCAGGTTTCACTTTGCAGCCCGGCCACCCCAACGAAGTCGGCCCCGGCAAAAAACCGTTCCACACGATTATCCCGGGCTTTTTGATGAAGAATGGCAAGCCGAAGATGAGCTTTGGTGTCATGGGTGGTCCGATGCAGGCGCAGGGACATGTGCAGATGGTGCTTCGCACCCAGCTTTGGGGTCAGGATGTGCAAACAGCCGTCGATGCGCCGCGCTGGCGTTTCGTTGAAGGACAGCAGGTTGCCTGCGAAGAGGCCTTGCCAGAGGCCATACGCGACAAGCTTTCCGGGCTGGGTCACGATATCTCGGTCGAGACACCGGACAGCGCCTTTGGCTTTGGCGGTGCGCAGCTGATTGAACGGCTGGATGGCGGCGGCTATGTCGCTGGGTCAGACCCGCGCAAGGACGGACAAGCGGTCGGGTATTGATCTCACGTGATGTCTTTACCAAAGGACCTGCGCGTTGAGGTTTCTAAATCGGAGCGTTTTCGCCAAATATGCCACCACCTATTGAGCCTATGATTTCAAGTTTGGCCCGAGAGAGGTGGCGATACCGTCGCGCGAATGCCTTTTGGGAGGCTTACAATACTGCGAAAGCCTCAGGTGTCAGGTGCCTTCATGCATCACATTTCTTATCAGCGAAGCAGGCAAGGGAATGGATGGGGACAAGCATCTTTGATGGTTCCAAAGATGCTATAGCACATTTCCGGGATCAACGGCCTTAGTGAAGCTTAGATGGCTCCACAACTATTTGCCAGAAACGTAAGGCCAAAACCTTTGTGCCATAAACGGTCGTTTTTTGCACAGTCTTTGCTGACGCCGGAATCGTTGAAAAATCTTGTGTCACAAACCCGTGGCTAAACTGCTTTTGATTTCGTAACGTTTTTGGCCGGGGCCGAGAGAGCGGACATTGGTGCAGAGTGCAGCATACGGTGAAGCGGGCTCGGTCCCGACTTTCGCCGCAAATGTCACGAACGGCCGCTTCGGACAAAAACCCCTGTCATAATGTGCGGGACAAATACGGTGGATTCCGACCGGGACAGAAACGTCTGAGTTTTGACTTCATGAGGCGCACACCAGCGCCATCATCGGCGCTCTGATGACCGTTCGCATTGCGGGACGAAGCTGCCGCTCGTAGAATTTAGGACGCTGAGGACTCTCTGGTTTGCATCGCAAAATCATAGGTGACTGAATTCGCGAGCCACTTCGGTGGCAAGGCATTCATGTTCTGAATACCTCCGATACGCTCCGCCAATCTCCGCGACGGGAGATTATCCTGCACTATTCGGGCGATCATGGCGGACAAACCCAGCCCGTTGCGCGCATGATCCAGATAGGCCCTGCAAGCTTCGGTGGCGTAGCCTTTCCTCTCGTCATCACTTGACCAGATGGTCCAAGTAAACTCGGGAACTTCGCCTTCGTTGAGGTGCAAAGCACCAACATGCCCCAACGCTCGACCGGTGCTACGATCAGTGAATATAAGTCGGCCAAAGCCTCGAAGCTCCCAGTGCCCGACCATGGCCGCCAGCTTCTCAAAAGCCTGAACGCTGTCGAACGGTCCACCAACGAACCCGGACCGATCACTTAGGCAATACGAAGTGTAGGGAATAAGATCCGAAGCATTCGGCATACGAAACGTCAGACGTTCTGTTTGAAGGTGGACTGGTTGCATTTCAGGTCTCAAAGAAAGGGCCGCAACAATCCGTTGCAGGCCGAACAGTTTTCAACCAATGCCACTTAGCGCCACGTCATGACACCCTAATGACGGCTAAGGGCTCGATCCCGACTTTCGCCGCAAATGTCACGAACGGCCACTGTCGGACAAAAACCCCTGGTCATAATGTGTGGGACTAAAACGGTGGATTCCGCCGGTGTCAGAAACGTATGAGTTTTGGCCGCCAACCACCCCTAACCGGACCTTAGACGTGGTTTGGAGCAAGGTCCGGTGAGCGGACAAAACAGACCTTTGTCTCAGCGAAACCAACGACCGCTTTCATTGAATGGATTAAGTGGCGGGGAGTCCCATCAAGGGGCAGATCTCCTACCACCTTGGCGGCGCCGAACGATCGGTCAAAGCCGGATACCAGACGGCGCGCCCTACTTGCGCGCGGGTCAGGCCGACATCTTCCAACAAGTAATCGGGTAGCTGTTGCATTTGGCGATACTGCCGTTGGTTGCGGAAATTGGTGGTAATCGCCTTTGCGATCAGCCGGAACAGGCTGGAACGCGGGGTTCTCTGGGCCAGCACAAAGGCGCTGAAGAAGTTTGTAGTCAACATTGTATTGGCTTTCTGTATGGGGGCCGGGTTTCAGGTCGGCCCTGGAATGAAGTGTTCAGGTTCGGAAGAGTGCCTATTCAGGGGCATGACTGCCATTGGCCGCAGGTGACGGTCGGCCAGTGTTGGCAAAGAGGGTGACTGGCCGTGGAACATCTATATCGTATCGCCGTGCACAAGCGCGCAAAGCTATGGCGCTACGCGGCCTTGGCCGAAGTCAGCAGGTGATTACCATGGCTCGTAACCTCCCGACTTTCCGCCATTGCGAAGATGGACGATGCCCGGTCGCGATCGAACGTCAAGAGATGCCGAAAGCTGACTGAATTGAGGAATTGTTCGTCCTGAGGTTTGGCCCCGCAGATACGCATCTGACCACGTCTGTTTCGAAGGATTTTGCTTGCAACGATCAACCCGCGAATACCGGCGCGGTTCAGAACGACCGTATCCGTGAATTCTATGACAATTTTCTGCGCCCCGGCGCTGATTTGCGCGAGGAGCGCATCGTAAATCTGTCCGGCGGACATAGAATCGACGACGCCATCAATTGTCACCACAACAATGTCACTAAGTGACTGAATTGATATGTTCATGACGTTGCTCCGATCAATGTGGTCCCTATCAGGTCCGAGAAAAGAAAATGTGCTCTGTTACAAGCGGTTGTCTGATAGCGCAGACCCAGAGGTATCCGGCTTTTTTCTGCGGACAGCTTCATCGACATTTAGGTGCTCCTTTGTTCTGGATGGGCCTGCGACCAATCTCGGACAGACCAACATGTTCTTTATGTGCCAACATATTGGGCATGACCGTTGTAAGGAGCGTTGTGACGGTGGTGTGAATTCATCTTATCGCGCGTTGTAATTGCGAAACTTGTCGCAAAACTCGAAATTTCTTTCTATTGGGACGGTCCATAGCCGCAGATTCCGCGCGGCCCAAGCTGCGCAAGTCGTGCGCTGCAAAAGCTTCTGGCGATTGCCGGGAGCATTAACATCTGCTCCAATGTCCCAAACAGAGAGAGTGCTGTGCAATTGAACCAAATTGACAACGATGGTACCGCCCCGAACTCTTCTCTCAAGATAACGCTCTTGGGGGAGTTAAGCGTTAGGATAGATGGCGCGGAACTTGCGCTTCCGGCGTCGCGCAAAGCACGGGCACTTCTTGGGTTTCTGGTCGCTACGGCACGACCGCATCGGCGCGAGCGCCTGTGCGAAATGCTTTGGTATTTGCCGGACGATCCCAAAGCGGCATTGCGCTGGTCGCTCAGCAAGCTGCGTCAGGTGGTTGATGGTCCGGGACTTAATCGGATCATCGCTGATCGAGAACGGGTTTCCTTCAACGCCGACGGCGTAGAGGTGGATATCGACGTGATCCACAAAAGCCTGCGACAAAGCGCAGATCGATTGCCGATAGATGCATTGGAAAGGATGGCCGCGCAGTTAGAAAACGTGCTTCTGGACGGTCTGGACACGGCGGGCGAAGACGAATTTACGTCATGGCTGATGGCAGAGCGTGACGACGCCCACGTCGCCCGCGTCAAAGTCATTCGCCAATTGGCAACCCATCCCGACATGCAGGCCGTTTCCGCGCCGAAATGGAAACGCCTCTGGAACGAAGCCGATCCCGAGCCGGCAGCAGCTTACTATGCCAGTCCACCCGGACCGGACGCGCCCGTGCCACGTCCCGCTGAAGCGGTCACAGCCATGAATGTGCGCAGCCCGGTTGAAGGCCTGCGGACACAGCGGATCAGTTTCTGCGAGGCACCCGACAAGACAAAGATCGCCTTGGCAACCGTTGGCGAGGGACCACCCTTGCTCAAGGCGGCGAATTGGCTGACCCACCTCGAACTGGACTGGGCCAGCCCGATCTGGGGCCAATCTTTTGCCGAGATCGCGCGCAAGCGGACTTTCATTCGCTACGATGAGCGTGGCTGCGGGTTGTCTGACTGGGAAGTGAACGACCTCAACTTCAACGCCTTTGTGGAGGATCTGGAGGTTGTAGCAGACAAGCTTGAACTCGAACAGTTTCCGCTGCTTGGCATTTCGCAAGGTGCTGCTGTCTGTATCGAATATGCTGTCCGCCACCCCGAGCGCGTGTCCGGCTTGATCCTGGTCGGCGGCTATTCTGCCGGATGGCGTCACCTTGCCAGCCCCGAAGAACAGGCGCGGCGCGAAGCCGTGCGAAATCTTACAGCAGTCGGATGGGGCACAGACAACCCGGCCTATCGGCATATCTTTTCAAGCACATTCATGCCCGACGCTAATCCGGGCGATCTGGACTGGTTCGACGAGTTCCAGCGGCTGACGACTTCGCCCCAGAATGCCGCCCGTTTCCAGGACGCGTTCGGAGAGATCGATGTGCGGCACCGCCTGTCGCAAGTCCGGGCTCCGACGATCGTGCTGCATTCCAAGGGCGACCAGCGGATCCCGCTGGACCAGGGCCGCGCCCTTGCGGCAGGCATACCGGACGCGCAGTTCGTGACTCTGGACAGTCGCAATCATGTTTTGGTGGATTATGAACCCGCTTGGCAGGTCTGCATGCAGGCGATCAATTCCTTCCTCAAAGATTACAATATATGACCACCGAGACTAACCAAAAGACCTTGTGAAACCGATGGGTCAACCGCTTCGACATGAAGGAGGCAGCGTGTGATTTCCGTGAGTAGTCTTCAGATCAGGGCCGCGACCGACTGTTGCGGCCCAAACGTGCAGAGCTCTTGCAACTGCCATCGACCAGCAGGCCGGATTGGGATTTGGTGAAGCCTGCCAGCGCAGTCTTGAGGCCGCTTGGGAAAAGAGCCAGACCCTACGGCGAATGAACCAAAGCAGACGTTCGTTGCATTGCAAAAAAACGTTGCGTTGGGCTCTGAGCAGCCATTCGCTGCAGAGCAGATGAATGACCGCACACGATGCTAGGCGGTAATTCAACCGGATCTTTTTGCTTCCCTGCTCATCGAGATCTCTTCCCTGGTCTTCCGATTTCTTTCCCTGATAGCCGGATATTTTTCCCTGTTATCTTAAGCAGGGAATTCGTGCGTAAACAACTGAAGTATATGCATGAATCTGGCTGTATGAGGCACAGCAGGCCCAAAAACCTAAAATTTCCCTGTTGTTTCCCTGTAAAACAGGGAATTTGGGCTGAGACTGGATAGCTCGAAACTGCCTGCACAGCCAGCCATTCCCCCTAAATGAGACGTGTCGCGTTTGGTTTGATTTAGTGCCGAGGTTTCAAACGCTTGTGCGGTGAGGCTGCTGCGGCAGACCGCTATTAGGGTTCGGAATGGTGGCTTAGAGGGCTAAAGTCTGCG
>CAYZKE010000062.1:0-11014 GCA_964478505.1 uncultured Loktanella sp. | reverse complement strand
CGCCAAGGATATATGCGCGAGGCCATTCAGGCGGTTGTGCATCATGCGTTCACGGCAATGGATCTGAGCCGGATCGAGGCAGGGTGCCTGCCTGAGAACACAGCGTCGCGCCGGTTGCTGGAGCTGTGTGGCTATAAATACGAAGGCGTCGCGCAGAGCTATCTGCAGATAAACGGACGCTGGCGCAATCATGTGCTCTACGCAAACCTGCGCAGTGACCGGCGCGGCAAGACCGATGTTGGGTAGGGCGCGTCTGATAAGGACAAAACGGCTATGACACTCCCTCAAACACCGTCCTTCCGGCTTGATGGCAAACGGGCCTTGGTGGTTGGTGGTTCGTCCGGCATCGGGTTGGGCTGTGCAGTGGCGCTGGCTGATGCAGGGGCCGAGGTGACGGTGGCCGCGCGGAACGCGGCCCGCGTCAGCCAAGTGGTGGCCGAGATGACCGCAGCCGGTATGAAAGCGCAGGGGATGGTTATGGATGTGGCAGAAGTTGCCGCGACCGAGGCGGCGGTGCTGGCAGAAGGCCCCTTTGATGTGCTGGTGAATGCAGCTGGCTTTGCGATCCACGCGCCCGCAGTCGAGACGAAAGAGGCCGATTTCGATGTTGTCTCGGACATCAATTTCAAAGGGGCCTATTTCCTGACACGTGCCGTGGCTAAGGGCCTGATCGCTGCTGGCAAGCCGGGCAGTCTGATCAACATTTCCAGCCAGATGGCCCATGTGGGCGGAAACGACCGCGCTGTTTATTGTGCCACGAAATTCGCGGTTGAAGGCTTTACCAAAGCGATGGCGATTGAGTGGGGCAACCAGGGGATCCGTGTGAATACGATCTGCCCCACGTTTATCCGCACGCCGCTGACCGAAGTGACGTTTTCCGACCCTGACAAAGTCGCGTGGCTGTTAAGCAAGATCAAACTGGGCCGCGCAGGCGAAGTCAGTGATATCATGGGGCCTGTGGTCTATCTTGCCTCGGACGCGGCTGCGATGATGACCGGCACCCACATGCTGATCGACGGTGGCTGGACGGCGGAGTAATCATGGTTGGACGCGCGCGCGATCCGGTCCATGTCATAGCCTGATCTAAGGAAAATTAAGATGCTTAACTCTGTTACACCGGATTTCGAAGACAGCCTGCGCGCCTTGCTGCCTGCGGCCGCGTTCAAGAATGACACCACACCCTACCTCTCCGAGCCGCGCGGTCGCTGGGCAGGGCAGGGGTTTGTCGTGGCGCCCGCCAGCACCGAAGAGGTCGCAAGCATCGTAAAAGCATGCGCCGCAGCCCGTGTCGGGATCGTCCCCTATAGTGGTGGTACCGGATTGGTTGGCGGACAGCTTTTGCAGGAGGGTGCGCGGCCGGTGGTGCTGTCTTTGGAGCGGATGAACCGTATTCGCGAAGTCTACCCCTCCGAGAACGTTCTTGTTTGTGATGCAGGTGTCATTCTGGCCGATGTCCAGAAAGCGGCAGAAGACGTGGGGCGTTTGTTCCCGCTGTCACTGGCCTCGGAAGGGTCGGCGCGTATTGGCGGGTTGCTGGGTACCAACGCAGGCGGCGTGAATGTGCTGCGCTACGGCAATGCGCGCGCGCTCTGTCTGGGGCTTGAGGTCGTGCGTGCGGATGGCAGCATCTGGCACGGGCTGACGCGGCTACGCAAAGACAATACGGGCTATGATCTGCGCAACTTGATGATTGGCGCAGAGGGGACATTGGGGGTTATTACCGGTGCTGCACTTAAGCTGGTACCGCGCCCTGTTGGCGTCGGCGCTGCCATGATGGCAGTGCCATCGCCTGCGGCCGCTTTGGAGCTTTTGGCGCTGGCGGGTGCCTTGATCGGCGAGGGTGTATCCGCCTTTGAGATCATGCACCGTCAGGGCATGGATTTCCTGACCGAAGTCGGGCCGGAGTATAAACAACCCTTCGCTGAAGTGCCGGAATGGTGTGTGCTGATCGACGTCGGGCTTTCAGCAGGGATCAGCCCCGAAGCGGCGCTTGAGGGGTTGTTTGAAAAAGCGTTCGAGGCAGGGTTGGTGACCGACGGGGTGATCGCACAAAGCCATGCGCAGCGAGATGCTTTTTGGCATATCCGCGAAAGCATTCCAGAAGCAAACCGGCGGATCGGGTCCGTCAGTTCGCATGATATCTCACTCCCGCTCAGCGCGATCCCCGCTTTCATCGCGCAGGGCGAGAAGGCTTTGGCAGAAGTTGGCGCGTTCCGGATCAATTGCTTTGGTCACTTGGGTGACGGCAACCTGCATTATAACGTCTTTCCGATGCCGGGGCGAAGCCGTGCCGATTATGAGGCGGAACGGCCAGAGGTGAAGCGCGTTGTGCATGATCTGGTACATGCCATGGCAGGGTCTGTCAGCGCGGAACACGGGATCGGGCGTCTCAAGGTTAAAGACCTGGAGACTTACGGCGATCCGGTGAAGCTCGACATGCTGCGTGCGATCAAAGAGGCGCTGGACCCGCTGGGGATCATGAACCCCGGTGCCGTTTTGCGGCAAAGGCAGAGGCCTCCGGCGGAAGTTTGAAGGGACATGGAAAGCGGAGGGCTATTCGCCTGCAAACTGGCAGAGCGCATGGACGTTCATGCCGAGGCTTTCCAGTTTTTTGCGCCCGCCCAGATCGGGTAGGTCGATGATGAAGGCGCAGCCGATGACTTCAGCCCCCATGCGTTCGATCAGTTTGATGCCTGCCTCTGCGGTGCCGCCTGTTGCAAGAAGGTCGTCGACCAGCAGGACTTTCTCACCCGCTTGCAGGGCGTCGTCGTGCACTTCCATCGTGGCCTGGCCGTATTCAAGCGTATAGTCCTGTTCAATTGTTTTGCCGGGGAGTTTGCCTTTCTTGCGGATCGGCACGAAACCAACCGACAGTTGGTGCGCGATTGCGCCGCCAAGGATAAACCCGCGCGCTTCCAGTCCCACGACCTTGTTGATAGGTTGGCCTGCATAGGGGTGCAGCAACTGGTCAATCGCGATGCGGAAACCGCGCGCGTCGCTGAACAGCGTGGTCACATCGCGGAACATGATCCCTTCATGCGGGAAGTCTGGGATGGTGCGGATATAGTCTTGGACGGTTTTCATTATCTCTTCCTAAAGGACGCGGCCAGCGATGGCGTCGAGTTTCGCAACCAGCGCGGGATCACGTTTATCGGGGGCGGTCATCACCGCGTATTCGAGCGCGCGGTCACAGCCGTAGGGGCAGGGGGCGCGGTCTGCGCCGAGCAGGGCGGGCAAGCGGCTGATCAGGTCTTGGGCCTTGGTGCCGTTGCCTTGCAGCGTTTTAATCACGTCGCTGACATCGACCGCGCCATGATCCGGGTGCCAGCTGTCATAATCGGTGACCATCGCGACAGAGGCATAGCAAAGCTCTGCCTCGCGGGCGAGTTTCGCCTCGGGCATGTTGGTCATGCCGATCACATCGCAGCCCCACGCGCGGTAGAGCTTGCTTTCGGCCATGGAGGAGAATTGTGGCCCTTCCATCGCGAGATATGTGCCGCCGGTGTGGATTGTGATCCCCGCAGCGCGGCCAGCCGTCGCACAAGCCTCTGACAGGCGCGCGCAGGTCGGGTGGGCCACGCTGACGTGCGCCACACAGCCGGTGCCGAAAAAGGATTTTTCGCGGGCAAAGGTGCGGTCAATGAATTGATCGACAATCACAAAATCACCGGGGGCCATGTCCTCACGAAAAGACCCGCAGGCGCTCACGCTGATGATATCGGTTACACCCAGCCGTTTGAGCGCGTCGATGTTTGCGCGGTAAGGCACAGTAGTGGGTGAATGCACGTGGCCGCGTCCATGACGCGGCAAGAAGGCCATCTCGACGCCGTGCAATTGTCCCGTCAGGACGTCGTCAGAAGGGGTGCCCCATGCGCTTGGGGCTGTCACCCAAGCGGCATTTTCCAGCCCGTCCATATTGTAAATGCCCGAACCACCGATGATTCCGATTTTTGTCTGCATGACCTGCCCTGCTCTCGTTGCGACGCTACATTGTCGCGGATCAATCCGAAATGGAAGCCCGCGTGCCCTGCCAATGCTGCAATACCGGATAATCGGTCAGGGTACGGTAATATCAACAGCGCGCGCATTGGTGACAGCCACGCACCGTGCAACTTTGTGATCATTACGTGTCGGGAGGAAACAAATTATCCCTATTCACCGGGGCGTTGCAGGCTAAAGACCTCGCGGATCGTGGAGTAGTCGCGATAGCCAAGCCGCGTGAGCGGGTTGAACGTCGTCACATCAAACATACCATCAACAAGGCAATTGTCGCGGATATGCACACCTGTCACTTCACCGAAGACAGCGAAATTGGCTTCACCGGGCAGTTGCACGATCTGGGTCAGTTTGCATTCCAGTGTCGCGGGGGCGTTCAGGACACGTGGACAGTTGATCGTCTCGCATTCGCCTTTGTCGATGCCTGCAAGGGCGAATTCATCGGTTTCGCGGTCCCACGACCCCGAGGTCTGGTTCATCACATCGCGTGCCGCGTATTCGACAACATTCACGGCAAAGACGCCGGTATCGCGGATGTTAGCCACGGAATCCTTGGTGCCATCGCGGTCGGGTTTGCTGCTGGTTGAGGCGAACATGACCTGAGGCGGCACATAGGCCACGGCGTTGAAGAAGGAATAGGGCGCAAGATTGTCTAAGCCGTCTGCACCGCGCGTTGCAATCCAGCCGATCGGGCGGGGCGATACAATGGCGTTGAACGGGTTATGTGGCAGGTCGTGGCCATTTTTAGGTTCGTAGAACATGCAATGCCTTTTCGTTTTGTTGCCCAACAGGTAGCGTCTGACTAGCGCGTGGCCAGATGAAAGACAAATGCAACAAACGGCAATGACATTGGCCCGGGAAACAGCGGATGACTGGTGGGAAATCGAAGCGCTTTATGATCTCTGCTTTGCACCCGGGCGGTCGGCCTTGTCGTCCTATCGTCTGCGCGAAGGTGTTGAACCGATTGGACCGCTGTGTCTGACAGCACGGGATGCAGGCGGTATTTTGGCGGGTGCGGTACGCAACTGGCCGGTTCTGGTGGGGGGGCAACAGGCGGTCCTGCTTGGCCCAATCGCCGTTCACCCGACGCGACAGGGCGAGGGTGTAGCTGCAATGCTCATGCAGCGCTGCTTGGCAGATGCGCGTGCCCTCGGATGGTCGCGGCTTATGCTCGTCGGTGACGCGCCCTACTATCAACGTTTCGGGTTTGAACGGCTCGACGGTGTTACCATGCCACCGCCGACGAACCCTGATCGTGTGCTGGGGATCGCTCTTTCTGACGGTGCTTGGGATGGTGTGACGGGCATGGTCACATCTATGCGCGATTGAATTTGGGTTCCCCTGTTCCCATTTCAAAGGGATGGATGACAAACGCGCCGTGATGAAAGAGATCAATCCACCGAACCCGCCCCCACCGCTCAACGATGCGGCAAAGGCCGAGATTGCTGCTTTGGCCGCGCGTCAACGCAAGGCAAATGGCATCTTGATGACCGCAATCAACTATGTCGGCGGGCAGGTCGAAGACGGGCTCAAAATGTTGCCCGCAGGTGTCCGTGGCCAGATGGACGATCTGGCACGCACGGCATTGCGCCATAGCTTTGACATCGCAAGCCAGTCGCGCAAGGGGCGCGGGCAGGCAATTGGCTCTGACGGTATCCACAAGATTTTGGGGACAATTTCAGGTGCCTTTGGTGGTGTTGGCGGCTTGCCCACAGCGCTTGCCGAATTGCCCGTGGCGACCACTGTGATTTTCCGTGCAGTCCATCATGTGGCGGTGACTTACGGGGAAGATCCGGATGCGGAAGAAACCAAGGTCGAATGCCTTGCCGTCTTTGGTGCGGGCGGACCGGGGAGTGGCGATGACGGGATCGACACGGCCTTTATCGGTGCGCGGCTCAGTATCTCGGGTGCTGCTGTGAACGGGTTGATCAGCAAAGTAGCCCCGAAGTTCGCCGCTGTCTTGTCGCAAAAGCTGGCGACTCAGGCGGTGCCGATCCTCGGTGCCGCAGCGGGGGCAGGCACCAACTACGCTTTCGTCGATTACTACGTCTCGATGGCCCATGTGCATTTCGGGCTGCGCCGCTTGGCCCGCATCTATGGCGAACAGGCGGTCACGGATCACTTCCATGCGGTTCTGGCCGCAGGCAAGCTGCCTCAGACCTGATAGACGAGCCAGTCGGCTACAGCACGCCGCACGGACTGGTCGCCATTGGCGATCGCTTCATCCATCACCGCCTTCACCTCATCCAGATTAACGCGGCGCAAGAGATGCTTGACCGGACCGACCGAGGCAGGGCGCATTGACAGGGTGCGCAGACCAAGGGCGGCAAAGCAAAGCGCCTCGACAGGGCGCCCCGCATCTTCGCCGCAGAAGGACAGCGGTGTTCCGCTTTTCTCGCAGCGTTTGATGACATGGCTCAGGAAGGCCAGAAAGCTGGTGTCCAGCGTGTCGTAGCGTTTGCGCACGCGCTCGTTCTCGCGGTCGGCAGCGAAGAAGAACTGTTTGAGATCGTTACCGCCGATGGAAATGAAATCGACTTCTTCGAAGAACGCATCCGGCGCATAGGCGAGCGAGGGTGTTTCCAGCATCGCGCCCACGTCGAGTTTGGATGGCAAGGCATGGCCCAATTTGGTTTCGCGCGCCATGGCCTTGTCCATTTCGGCGCGTGCCGCGCGAAATTCATTCATCTGGGTGATGAAAGGGAACATTACCGTCAGGGGCTGACCGTTTGCTGCGCGCAGCAGTGCCTGCAACTGCATCCGCAATACGCCCGGTTTATCAAGTCCCACACGGATCGCGCGCCAACCCATTGCGGGGTTCGGTTCATCGTTGGGCTTCATGTAGGTCAGCACTTTGTCCGACCCGATATCAAGTGTGCGAAACGCCACCCGCTTGCCGTCTGCGGCTTTTAGGACACGCGCATAAAGCGCTGAAAGCTCGGCACGGCGCGGCATTTGGGTGCGGATCAGGAACTGCAATTCAGTCCGGAAGAGCCCGACGCCTTCAGCACCCGAGCCTGCCAGCGATGGCAGGTCCGCAATAAGGCCTGCGTTCATCTGCAAGGAGATACGCGTGCCACATTTGGTTTCCGCAGGCAGATCGCGGATTGAGGCATAGCGTTCCTGCGCGCGTGTCTGCATCGCGATTTTGTCGCGGAACGCGGCTTGTACGGTCTCGTCGGGGCGCAAATGCGCGATGCCCTGGTCGCCATCCACAAGGATCGGATCGCCGTTCAAGGCCTCACGGGTGACTCCTTTGGCGTTGATAATGAGCGGGATCGCCCATGCCCGCGCGACAATAGCGGCGTGACTGCCGACCGAGCCTTCTTCGAGCACAATGCCCCGGATTTTCTTGCCATACTCCAGTAGTTCACCGGGCCCGATATTGCGGGCCACAAGAATCGGATTGTCCGGCATGTCTGCACGGGCTTCAGCCCCCTGGCCGGTCAGAATACGCAGCAGGCGGTTCGAGAGATCATCAAGATCATGCAGCCGTTCGCGCAAGTAGGGATCTGCCGCACGCGACAGACGGGAGCGGGCGTGGGATTGTTCTTTTTCCACAGCGGCTTCGGCAGAGAGACCACTTTTGACGTCCTCTTCCATCCGCTTGAGCCAACTGGTCGAATTGGCAAACATGCGGTAGGCCTCAAGCACCTGCACCTGATCGGTATCAACCGAGCGTGCCCCCATCAGCATATTGTCAACGCCCTTGCGCAGATCCTCAATTGCGTCGCGCAGGCGTGCACCTTCGGTTTCGGGGTCTTCCGAAATCGGATTCGTGACCACAACGCGGGGTTCGTGCAAGTAAACGACACCCTCGCTGGCCCCTTCCTGTGCAATCGAGCCGCGCAGCATGACAGGCTGTTGGTGGCGGGCGGAGAGTGCTGCCCCTTCACCGACAAAGGCGCCTAACTCGGTCATCTCTGCGATGACCATCGCCACGATTTCAAGCGCGTAGACCTCATCCGGGGTATATTCGCGGGCCGCTTTGGACTGGACGACCAGAACGCCCAGCACATCGCCAAGACGCTGGATCGGGACGCCGCAGAAAGACGAATAACGCTCTTCCCCTGTCTCGGGCATATAGCGAAAGCCCTTGGCGGCTGGCGCATCGGCTGTGTTGATGACTGTGCGGCTTTTGGCGGTGCGCCCGACAAGACCTTCGCCCAAGCGCATCCGCGTCTGGTGCACGGCCTCTGCCTCGAGGCCTTTGGTTGCACAAAGCTCAAGCGTTTCGGCATCGCGGAACAGATAGATCGAGCACACTTCGGTGCCCATCGAATCAGCAATCAGGTTCACCACGGCGTCCAGCCGCGCCTGACCCTCGTTGTCAGCCGCGAGCGCCTCGCGCAGCCGTCCAAGCAGCTTGCGGCTTTCGCTTTCTAGCCGATGTGGCATAGCCCCTCCTGTGGAACGGGCTGGCACACAAATGCGTCAGCCCGCTTTTTCCAATTCGAAAGCATCATGCAGGGCTTGCACGGCAAGTTCCATGTATTTTCTGTCGATCAATACGGAAATCTTGATCTCGGAGGTTGTAATGACCTTAATGTTCACACCTTCAGCGGAAAGCACACGGAACATCTTGGCCGCGACGCCGGTATGGCTGCGCATGCCGATCCCCACGACGCTGACTTTGGCCACGCCTTCATCAGCAACGAGGTCGTGAAAGTTGATCACGCCGCTGGCCTTGGCATCCTGCATCGCCTTTTCGGCGCGTTTGACCTGATCGGTCGGGCAAGAGAAGGTCATGTCCGTGCGCCCCTCTTCCGAGATGTTCTGCACGATCATATCGACGTTCACGCCGGCCTCGGACAATGGCCCAAAGATCGCGGCGGCGATACCGGGACGGTCGGCCACCGAGATCAGGGTCATTTTCGCTTCGTCGCGGGAATAGGCGACACCGGCCACAACATTGGATTCCATGATTTCCTCCTCATCGCAGACCAGCGTTCCGGCGCTGTCCGATGGTTCCTCAAAAGATGACAGCACCCGCAGGCGCACTTTATAGCGCATGGCCAGTTCGACCGAGCGGGTTTGCAAAACCTTTGCACCCAATGAGGCCAGTTCCAGCATTTCCTCGAAGGCGATCTTGTCGAGCTTGCGCGCCTTGCTCGTGATGCGCGGATCCGTCGTGTAGACGCCGTCAACATCAGTGTAGATATCGCAACGCTCGGCCCCGAACGCGGCGGCAAATGCCACCGCAGTGGTATCCGAGCCGCCACGTCCTAGTGTGGTGATGCGGCCTTCGGGGCTGATCCCCTGAAAACCAGCGACGACTGCGACTTTCATGCCTTCGCCGAACTTGGCGTTGATCCGTTCGGTGGGTATCTCTTCGATGCGCGCGTTCGAATGGGCCGAGGTGGTTTTGACCGGCACCTGCCAGCCCTGCCAGCTGCGCGCGGGGATATCCATTTCCTGCAAACGCAGTGCCATCAGGCCTGCAGTCACGTTTTCGCCCGATGACACGATCGCATCATATTCGCGGGCATCATAAAGCGGAGATGTTTCATTGACCCAGCCGACCAGCTCATTGGTCTTGCCTGACATCGCCGAGACAATAACGATCACGTCATAGCCATTGGCGACCTCGACAGCCACGCGCTTTGCAGCGCGTGCGATACGGTCAAGGTTGGCCACCGAAGTGCCGCCGAATTTCATCACGAGCGTTGGCATGGGCTGTCTTTCGATAACGTCTGAATAATCAGCGCTTCCTTTAATGCGCGTGGCAGCAAAGGGCAAATAGTTAGTAGGGGTGGTCCCGCCCGTCCCACGTGCGGAAACAGCCTGTCGTCTCCAGGCTCAGTTCCGCGAACCTTGCGGCCAGCCCTCTGGCGCTTTCGTCCATCGAGATGTCAGCATTGTCGCCGCCCATGTCGCTCCGTACCCAACCCGGATGATAGATGCCGACAGCGATACCTTCCGGTGCCAGATCAGTGGCCAGGTTGCGCCCGAGATTAAGGGCTGCAGCCTTGCTGGCCCGATAGATGTAACTGCCGCCGGGTGCACGCGTGTGTGACGCCATCTGTGACGAGATGATCGCGATTTTGCCTGCTTTGGCGCGCTGCAAATGAGGGAGCAGGTGTTGGATCGTGAGGAAGACGCCGGTGACGTTTGCTGCAAACATCTGTTCCCATATGTCTGCGGGGTAGCCACCTGCCAGTGTTTGCCCTTTGTCGAGATAGACACCTGCGTTGCAGACCAGAAGATCAATCGGCCTATCCCCAAGACGCACAGCCAAGGCGGCATGCGACGCGGGGTCCGTGACATCAAGTTCATACATCGGCCCTGCATCAGCCGCGCGATGCGTGCCGATGACAGGTTCACCTGAGTCAGCATAAAGGCCCATGAGTGCCTGACCAATCCCGCGATTGGCCCCTGTGATCAGTGTCGTCATAGGAGGTCCTGTCTTTGTGGAATCAGTTCGTCTTCTTGCGAGGCATGAAGGGCAGCGGCACAACGGGAATCCCGTCTTCGACTAGTTTTCTGGCTTCTTTCAGGTTCGCCTCGCCGTAAATCGGGCGTTCGGGGACAAGGCCGTCATGCATGTCGCGGGCCTCTTTTGCGAAACCCTTACCGACATAGTCGGAATGCGCCTCGACTTTCTCACGCAACGCGGCGAGGTCTGCCTCGGACGGTTTCGGAGCCGTGATCCGCGATGAGGTGCTCACAGCTGGTGCCATGATCGTCTTGCGGACCTTGGTGGTGCCGCAAGCGGTGCAATTCACCATATTGGCCGCGACAAGCTTGTCGAATGCCTCGCCCGACTGGAACCAGCTTTCGAATTCGTGGTCTTCTTCACATTTGAGGTGGAAACGGATCATCACAACCTATTGCTTACATCTAGATGATAAATAGGCCTTTTGCGCGGGGCTGCAAGCGGCTGCTAGCGCAGGATCTTATGTGGCTTAAACCCCGCGACAATGCGCTTCAGTTCAGGCTCTTTGATTTTCTTGGCGGCTTTGGCGGGCGACATCCATTTGCGCCGCCGCTGCTCTTTTTCCGGCCAGTCCGCATGCAC